>CAZPVF010000011.1:0-14392 GCA_964589955.1 Candidatus Woesearchaeota archaeon | reverse complement strand
AAAATTAATTCTTTTTGATAATTTCATCAAAAAGTGAATTGTTAGAATACCAAAAATGAATGAAGCTAAAATTGCATAAAGACCTGTAGTTGTAAAAACAAAATCACTTAAATTAAGAAAAATATTTCCAAATAAAACAACTGGAAGACTCATTAAAAAAGATAGTTTTAGTGCAGTAGTATCATTAAATTTTCTTATTAAAAGAGTTGAGACTGTAATTCCTGAACGAGATAATCCTGGAAGAGCTGCAAACCCTTGGGATATACCTAAAATAATTCCGTCTAAGATTTTCAAATCTTTTTGTTTTTTTATCCCTCTAGTTTTAGCTTTTATTTGAATTACTCCTGTAAAAAAAAGCAAGACTCCTACAGCAAAAGAAATTGTTTTTCCAGTAAAATCACTAATTCCTAATATTTTTACTAAAATTATTCCAATGCCAATCATTAAAATTCCACTAATAATTGTTGAAATAATTAAGAAAACTAGTGTTTTTTTTGTATTTGTGTCTGCTCTTTTATAATTAAATAAATTTTTTATTAAATGGCCTACATCTTTTCTAAAATAAACTAGTGCGGCAAGAAATGTTCCTGTATGAAAAAACAGTGCTGCTCTAATAAGCAGACCTGGATCAGTAATATTATAAAAATTAGACATAACCAAAACCAAAGCAGCAGATGAGCTAACAGGAATCCACTCAGTTATTCCTTGAATAATTCCTAAAATTAACATCTGAATAATTGTGAGTTCCATAAAATTGTAAATAAATTGTTTATTATTAAGTTTTATCTATTTTTAGTAACTCTTAAAAACTTGTTTTATTAATAAAAACGAGATGAAAAACATAGAAAACAACGCAGATCACAAGTTCAATATAGGAGATAAAGTAATAATAAAAGCTCATGCAAAATCAGTAAGTGGACTTAATTATAAAGGACATGTTAGTTGTGAAGAAGACACAAGAGGAGAGATTTTTGGAATTGAAAAAGGATACGCACTTGTTTTTCCATCATTCTGGCCTCATTTTTTGGTGTATAAAACAGAAGATTTAATTAAAATTAAACTAACCGACGGTAAAGAATAAAATCACTACTTTTTGTACAAATTTAGATTTACAGAAAAGTTTATAAACTAATTTTTTTTACATTACATCATGGCTAAGGAAAAACCAAATATGAATGCTGTGTTTGTCGGACACGTTGATGCAGGAAAATCAACAATTGTTGGACAACTTTTATTCTCAAGCGGAGCAGTTAGTGAGCAGGAAATGGCTAAACTAAAAGCTGAAGCTGAAAAACACGGTAAAGCGGGTTTTGAGTTTGCTTATGTTATGGACAAAATTAAAGAAGAAAGAGAAAGAGGAGTAACAATTGATCTAGCTTATAAGAAAGTTATGACTCAAAAATATCAAATCACAATCATTGACGCACCTGGTCACAGAGACTTTGTTAAGAATATGATTACTGGTGCATCTCAGGCTGATGTAGCATATTTAGTTATTGCTGCCCCAGCAGGTGTTCAACCTCAGACAACTGAGCACTTATGGCTTCTTAGAACAATGGGAGTAAAAAATGTATGTGTTGCAGTTAACAAAATGGATGCAGTAAACTATGATGAAGCTAAATTTAATCAAGTTAAGGAAGATGTTAGTAAATTATTTGCCCAGGTAGGAATTCAACCTGTAGCATACATTGCATGTTCAGGTCTTAAGGGAGATAATATTGTTAAAAAATCAGAAAAAATGTCATGGTATAATGGGCCAACAATTATGGAACAGTTTGATGCTTTTCCAGCACCTGAGCTTCCAACTAACTTACCTATGAGAATGCCTGTTCAAGATGTTTATGAAATTACAGGTATTGGAACAGTTCCTGTTGGTAAAGTTGAAACAGGAGTTATGAAAGTTGGGCAAAAAGTTAAAGTCCTTCCAGGTAGAACTGGAAAAGGAATTGATGGTGAAGTTAAGACTATTGAAGCTCACCATGAACAATTACCATCAGCTGATGCTGGAGATAATGTTGGAATTAATATTAGAGGGGTTGGTAAAAAAGACATTGCAAGAGGAGATATTATTTGTGATGCGGCTACACCAGTTCCAATTGTTGAAGAGTTTATTGCTCAAGTAGCAGTAATCAATCACCCAACAGTTTTAGCTAAAGGCTATACACCAGTATTTCACATTCACACAGCTCAAGTTCCATGTCAATTTGTTGAACTTATTGAGCAGATTGATCCAAAAACAGGTCAGGTAATTAAGGAAAATCCAGACTTTTTGAAAAATGGAGATGTTGCTAAAGTTAGAATAAAGCCCCAAGGTAACTTAGCACTTGAAACTCAAAAAGACAACCCTTTCACTTCTAGATTTGCAGTAAGAGATGCAGGAAGTACAGTTGCTGCAGGTGTTTGTATTGAAATTACAAAGAAGAAATAATTTCTTTTTTTCTTATTAAGAATTATAACAATTCTTAAATAGTATTAATCTTGTGAAAAAGTATGTTAAATAAAGATATGACAAAAAGTGAGATTGAGAACTTTCTTAAAACCAAAGGAGACTTTGTTGCAATTAGCAATCTAACAAACTATCTAAATAATAAAGAGCTTCCTTTAGATAAAAAGAAGTATGCATATGCTAAGCTAGCAGAACTATATGAAAAAAAAGGCATGCTTACTGAGACAGCCAGAATGTATAATAATTTGGCAGAGTGTTCAATTGCATTTAGTGAAAAAATAAAAAATCATGTTGCAGAAGTAGGTTATTACATAAAAGCTGGAAAATTTGATTTAGCTGATGAAGCGACTAAAAAAGCAATGGTAGAAGCAAATACTGCTCAGAGAGCTGAAATATTTGTTCAAGTAAAGGAATTTTATAAAAAACAAGCTGAAAAATATGTTAAAGAAATGAAAAGAGGCCATGCAGTAAGAATATATGAAAAACTACTTAGAATGAACTTAAGTGATATTGAAAAAGCTGAAATTAAAGAAAAATTAATGCCTCTTTATGAAAAACTAGGTCGCCTTAAAGATTATTTTAGTATAAAGGAGAACAAATTTGACAGCAAAATTTGACGCTCATTAACGCAGTTACTTCGCATAAAGAAAAAAATTTGATAGTAGAATTTAAAAATAAAATTGGTTTCTAAATAATTATTATGACAAAGTGGGTGGAATTAGATAAAGTAATAGATATACATGGAAACCCTCACTATCAGATTAGATTCTATAATGGAAGAAAATTTCCAGAATTAAATTTTAGTGTTCATACAAGAAAAGTTGGTTATCTATATGAACTTTTTGAACCGATTTCACTAGACAATTCCACAGCACCCCATAGAGTATTTGGAGTTGCACATAAAAGAAAATATGCTAGAAAAAGACTTTATAATAAGGCTGAATGGCTTGCTCTTACTATCGCAAGAAGAGAAAAATTGCCAAGAATTGAGGATTTAACTAATTCCAACCACAAGCCTTTTAAACCCTAAAAACGCTAATTTTATATTAGAAAAATATAATATAAGATTATTCACAATCACATTCACGTAATTTTAACTTATTTTAGGTTTGTGAAAAACCAAAGGTGATACTCTAAAATATTTTTCTATTTAGAAATCATAAGATTTCATTAAATAAATTAAACGGAGAAAGTAAAAAAAATGGCAAAAATTAGCCCAGTATCAATAAAGTATATGATACATGCAAATTTCACAGCCGAAGGTGCGCTAGAAAAACCAGATATCATAGGTGCTATTTTTGGTCAGACTGAAGGACTTTTAGGAGCTGATCTAGAGATGAGAGAGCTTCAAAAAGAAGGGAAAATAGGAAGAATAGAAGTAGATGTAGAGAGAAATGATAAGAAAACTAATGGGGTAATCAAAATTCCTACTGCACTTGATCAGTCTGAGACTACTCTAATTGCTGCTGCAATTGAGACAATTGAGAGAATTGGTCCTTGTGATTCTCAAATTGAAGTTGAAAGAATTGAAGATGTTAGAGGATCAAAAAGAGACTATATAATTGAGAGAGCAAAAAAACTTATGATAGGTATTGAAGGTGCAACTGATTCAAGAGCTATTTCAAATGAGATTAAAGACTCAGCTAAAATGGCAGAAATTTCTACTTATGGTAAATCTAACTTACCTTGTGGAGATATATCTGATAAAGAACTAATTGTTGTGGAAGGTAGAGCTGATGTACTAAATCTTTTGAAAAATGGTGTAAAGAATGTTATTGCTATGAACGGTACAAAACTTCCTAATGAAATTAAAGAGTTAAGCAAGAGTAAAGACATAATTCTTTTTTTAGACGGAGACAGAGGTGGAAAACTTATTGCACAAAACGTAGTTGATAATGCAAAAGTCAAATACATTGCTGTTGCTCCAGATGGAAAAGAAGTTGAAGAGCTTAATTCAAAAGAAATTCTAATGAACCTCAGGAAAAAGATAACTCCTGAGGAGTTTTTTTCTAGAGACAGAAGAAACGGAAATTCAAATGGATATAAAAGAACTTATGAAAGAAAGGATTATTCTAAAAAAGATAAGAAGCCTTTTGAATTAACTGATGAATCTAAAGAAAAACTTAAAGAAATTGCTAAAAAGAATCAAGGAAGCAAGCAGGCAATAGCACTAGATTCTGACTTAGAAAAAATAAAGAAAATTTCAACAAGAGGAATATCAAGTTTTCTTAAAAAGTTTGGAAGAAATGTTTCAGTAATAGTTGTTGATGGATCAGTAAGTGTGCCTATTATTAGGGCTTGTGAAGATGCAACTGTCTCAGTAATTGTTGCTCAAAATTTTAGTGCAACAAGCAACAGAATAAAACTTTTAAGTATGTAAGAAGAAATTTTCTTACATATTTTTTATTTTTTTATTACACAAAATTTTAAAAACACACCAATTATAACAAGATCATGGGAAAATTTATAGATTCACTTGAAAAAGATTATGTTAAAGAGTGGTATAAAACACATGCTTCAGAGGATGTTTTGGATACTTTATACAATAGGTTACCTGAAGAAGGATATGTGTTTGATAAAAAATCAGGAATATTTGTTAGGCCCCATACTGGTGAAGAAAAAACTCATATGGATATAGTCTTACCTAGATGGTCGGATTATCATAAACATGAAGGAATGATAGAAAGTGTTTCAGTAAGAAGCGGTCTTGGAATTTATTTATATGATAATGGTGAAGGCATGTACTCCTCACAAAATATAAGGTCGGGATCAAAACTAATAGTTGGTTCAGATTTAGCACATGGATTTATGCCAAGTTATGGAAATTTCTTAGAGTTAGAAGTTCACTGCAGTAAACCATATGAAGAAGTTCAGATTGAAAGGTTTGATAAATTTAAGCCATGGCAAAGAGCATGGGAAGTATCAAAAGATGAAATGCCACAAAGTGATGTTTTTAATCAATCTCAATAAATAATTCTTTAAACTAGTATTTATTTTTATAATTATGAATATTAAATTTGGTCCTGCTGGAATTGGTAAAGTAAAAGAAGTTGAGAAAACTTTTTTAGAATATAAAAAATTAGGAATAAGTGCAGCTGAAATTCCATTCACGTACGGAGTTTTTATTAAAGACAAAATTACGGCTGAAAAGGTGAGAATTGCAGCTGAAAAAAATAATATTGAACTTTCTATTCACGCTCCATACTGGATAAATTTAAACTCAGCAGAACCTGAAAAAGTTGAAGGCAGTATTAAGAGAATTATAAAATGTCTAGAAGTAGGAACATGGTTAGGCGCAAAACGCGTTGTATTTCATGCAGGTTTTTTTGGTAAATTCTATAAAGACAAAACCTATGAAAAAATAAAAAAGGAAATAAAAAATTTACAAAAAATTAGAAAAGAAAAGAACTACACACCAAAACTTGCGCCTGAAACTATGGGAAAAATTAATGTTTTTGGAAGTGTTGAAGAAATAGCACAGCTTGTTAGTGACACACAGTGTAGTTTTTGTATTGATTTTGCCCATATTTTAGCTAGAGACAAAGACTATAGTTTTGAAAAAGTAAAAAAGATTTTTGATAAAGAAAAAGTCTGGCATGTTCATTTTTCAGGCATTGTTTATTCTGAGAAAGGAGAGAGAAAACACACAACAACACAAGAGACAGAAATTAAAAAAATATTAAAAAATCTTCCTAAAAACAAGAGAATAATTTTAATAAATGAGGCGCCAGATCCCCTAGCTGATTCAGTAAAAACAATTAAAGTTTACCGACGAGAGATTAGTTAAAAAATTGGTCACTATTTGTATGGACACAAAGGGACAATTTGAGTACTTAAAAATTACTATAGAATGTTGTCACCATAAAGTTTATAAACAAATTTAGGGGTATTACAGTAACGAAAAACAAGGTTTTTCGTATAATTAAATCGATTTAAGTTACAAAAACAAGATGAGAACAAAGAAGCTTATGGTTTCTTTTTTGGCTGTTTTTGCATTTGCTCTATTAGCTACTATAGTTGTTAGTGCTGATCTTGCATATGAAGACACAATCACTGTTAAGATTGATGGAACATATGTTTGTGAAGCAGAGCACTATGTTGATGACAATGAAACAGAATTAGTGTGCGACACTGTTAGTGTTGTTGCTGGTGAAACTATCGATATTAACGTTAGATTTACTGCAGCAGAATATGATAGTGACGTAACTATAGAAGCTGAGCTTGAAGGTGATAAAGTTGATGTAGAAGCTGTATCTGACAGATTCGATGTAGAAGAAGGTTCAAGATATAGTGAAACATTATCAATTAAAGTTCCAAGTGAACTTAAGGATGAACTTAGTGACTACATTGAGTTAAACCTTGAAATTGATGGTGATGACTACAAAACTGAAATTGGACCAATTAAGTTAAGAGTTCAAAGACCTTCATACGAAGTGGCAATTAAGTCAGTTTCTGCACCTCAATCAGTTGATGCTGGTGAAACTTTCCCAGTTGAGATTGTTGTGAAGAATATTGGATACAACGACTTAGACGACCTTTATGTAACTGCTAAAATCGACTCATTAGGTATCTCAAAAACAGGATACTTCGGAGACATTGTTGCAATTGAATGTGATGATGACGAAGATGAGATCGAACTAGATGACGACAATAATGGCGTACTAGAAAGATACTGTGATGAAGACGATGAAGACTCAGTAAGTGGAAAACTTTACCTAAAAGTTCCTTACGGAGTTCAAGCTGGTGCATACACACTTGAAGTAGAAGTTATGAATGATGACACTACTTCAATGAAAGCTGCTCAAGTTGTTGTTAACAATGATTTTGACAGTGTTGTTTTCAAATCAGGAAACAATATTGTAATTGTTAATCCAACTGACAAAGTTGTTGGTTACAAAATTGTAGCTGAATCTCCAGCAATTGTTAGCGAATCAATGGTATTTGTTCCTGCTGGTTCAACTTCTAGTGTAAGTAAAACAATAGAAGTAGATCCAAATACTGTAGGCGAGTACACTTTTGATGTTAACGTGTTCACTGTTAAAGGTGACCTTGTTGAGACAATTACATTCAGCGGAAACGCTGGAAACGGAGACTCTACAACTGGAACTGATGAAACTAACCCAATTGTAATCTTGACAGTTATCCTTGCAATAATCTTTATTGTATTGTTAATTGTTTTGATTGTTTTAATTGGTAAAAAGCCAGAAAAGTCCGGAGAATTCGGAGAAAGTTATTACTAATTTTTTAGTTTAATTTTTTTTCTTTTTTTAATTTCTTTTTTTTATTTTTCTTTCTTTATCTTTTAAGAATTAGTGAACGCTTTAAAAAAGATTGTTCCATATGAAGTTAATTCTAATGTTGATCCATCATAAGAATATTTAATCTCTATTGTTTTTTGATTAATCCCTTTATCTAAGATAACCTCGTTGCAACTGAATCCAACACTTACAGATTCTCCTGAAGCAAAAGAAAGATTATCAGAGTATTCTGTACACCCATCAACAGAAATAGAAGTAATTTCTAGGGATTTTGTTCCAGTATTTATTAGTGTAATATAAATTTCATTTTCGTAAACTCTAAAATCATCTCTACAACTGAAAGGAGGAGCAATCTGACAAGAATTTTTAAACAAATCTTCCAATGCCTCTCCTATTTGGTCTGATTTTTCTATGTTAATCGGGCTACTCATAAGAAATAAACTTGCTCCAATTATTAGGAGAACTATAAGAATTAAAACAAGAGCTCCTCCAATGACTATTGCTGCAATTGCAAGACCTTTTCCATAATCTTCATCTTTTTTTCCTATAGAAAGTGCAATTATTCCTAAAATTAATCCTACAAAAGGTAATATAAAACTTAATACAAATGCAGTTATTGATAAACCCTTTCCCATGATATATCAAGAAATATATAGTTTATAAATTATATCTTCAAACTTATAATTTTTGATATTCTACCATGCATACAACAAAGCACTGTGTGGCTTTGGAGTCATGATCTAAATTTTTAGACTAATTATCTTACTTATTCCATCATGCATACTTACACCAAATAGGTTAGTAGCATTTGAAATAACTTCATCATTGTGTGTTATTACCATATACTGACCCTTTCTCATATATTTTTTTAATAGGCCAGCTAGACGCTCAGAATTTCTTTTATCAAGAGCTGCATCAATTTCATCTAAAATATAAAAATAATAGGGTTTATGTTCCTGAATTGCAAAAATTAAAGATAGTGCAACTAGAGTCTGCTCACCACCAGAAAGGCTTTTTACATCAAAGTATTTCCCGTGCCCTGTTTTAACAATAATATTTACTCCGCCCTCAAAGGGATCTTTTCTATTCTCAATTTCTAGTGAGACTGTTCCTTTTGTTGAAAGTTGTGCAAAATTACGTGAGAAAATGTCATTTAGTGAGTCAAGTGTTTTAAGAAAAGTCTTTTTCTTTTTTATATCAATTTCATGAATTATCTTTAATATTCCTTCTTTTTCTTTAGTTATTACTTCTACTTTTTCTTGTATTGCATCATACTCAGATTTTACTGAATCATATACTTCTAGACTTCTTAAGTTAACAGTACCTATTTTTGAGAGAGTGTCTTGTGACCTTGCTAGTCTTTCTAACAAAACTTGTTTGCTACCTTTTATTAATTCTACATCTTTAAAACCTAAAAGTTCAATTTCCAGATTCTCTATTATTGCATCAAACCTTGCTTTTTCTATTTTTTTGTCATTTATCTTTTGCTCTAAACTATACACATCATTTTGCTTTCTTGTTATCTCTAATTCTGTATCCCTAATCTTACTCTGAAAAGAGTCTCTTTGGGATATTAATTCTCTAAATTTCTTGCTTAATGCTTCTTCTTGAGCTCTTTTCTTATCTAAAAGCTCTTCATTTTCAATTAATTCTCTTTTTACTAAACCTAATTCTTCAGTTAACTCTTCTTCTTCACGTGAGAGTTGTTTAAATGAGATTCTTGATCTTTCTAGTTCTCTTTTTTTAAAGGATATTTCCGATGTTACATTTTCCTCGTTTCTTAGTGAAATTTCTTGAACTTCTACTCTTGCTGTCTCGTATTTTTGTTCAATATTAAGATTCTCTTCAACACTTCTTTCAAGACTCTTGTTTCTTTTTTTTAGTTCTTCTATTTCTACTTTTAGCCCTTCAATTTTTCCCCTAAGAGATTTAATTGACTCTTTTTTATCATTTATACTGGTAAACTTTAACAAATCAGCTTCTCTTTTTGATATTTCAAGGTTGAGTTTTTCAATTTCTTCAGTTAAAATATTTCTTTTTTTGTAAATTTCAGATAACTCTTTATCTGAAGCGGTTATTTCTTTTTCTAAATTTTCAACTTTTATTTTTACTTCTTTATTTATTGCATGCACATGGTCTTTGGTTATTCTGCTCTTACAAATAGGGCAAATGTCCATTTTAGAAACATTATTTATGAGTTTATTTTGATTTTCTATTTCATATTCTTTAGTTGAAGTTACTTTTTCTATTTCTTTTTCTAATTTGTTTAAATCTTGTAGTAATACTTTTTTTTCTGCAACTGAGAATTTTAAATTATTTACTTTTTCTTCATTAGAATCTTTATCAAAGAGCTCTCTAGAAAGTGTTTTAATTTGGTTTATTAAAAAATCTGATTCATTTGTAAAACTCTGAAAAAGTTTATTTTTATCTTCAATTCTTTGTTTTAGGGGTTTTAACTCAGATTTTGCTGAATAAAATTTTTTTCTTTTTTCTTCCAGTTCATCAAGTTCAGACTTTTTTTTCTCAAGCTCTTTTTTTTGGTTTCCGTTAACTGATTTTGCACTTACTTCTTTACTTAATTCTGCTATCGAAACTTCATTATTCCTAATTAATTCTTGAAGATCTACTTTCTCCTTACCTATTTCAGCTAATTTATTTTCATAATTATCTATTTTTACACTAGTTCCTGCAAGTTCTGCTCTAATATTTGCAATTTCTTGATTAAGTCTTTCTTGTTCTACTCCTGTAGATTTTTGGATTGTTGAATTAATTGAATTAATTTTATTTTGATAATTTTCTATTGTTGCTCTCAAATTTGCCATTATCTTTCTTACTTTTTCAATTTCCTTGTTTATCTTACTAATCTGCTCAACAATAGTATTTGCTTCTTTTTTATTCTGTAACAAATCATGATTTATTATACTTGCTTTTAGTTTTTGAACATCTTTTTCTAGTTTTTTAAATCTTAATGCTTGTTGACGTTCTTTTTCTAAATTGTTTAAGTAGGATGTTCTTTCTTTTAGTATTGCCATTACTTCTTTTAATTTTTCCTCAGTTCTATTAAGTTCTTTAAGTGATTTTGCTTTTCTTGCTTCATAGATTGCAATTCCTGAGACTTCTTCAATTATCTTTCTTCTCTCCTCAGTATGCATATTAACAAAATTTTGTATCTCGCCTTGAAGTATTATATTAAATCCGTTTGGATCAATTCCTGCTTGAGCCATTAGTGCTAGTATTTCTTGCCTTGTTTTTGTCTCATTATTAATTTTATACACACTCTGACCATTTTTTTTAACAACTCTTTTAATTGAAACTTCTTTTTTATCTACTGAGAAAACACTATCAGAATTATCAAAAACCATCTCAACTGATGCTTCTTTAGACGGGGCAGCAGCTTTTGAACCTAAAAATATTAAATTTTTTGCTTTTGTTGCTCTCATTGATTTTACAGATAATCTTCCCAATACAAAACAGAGAGCATCAGAAACATTACTCTTACCACTACCATTAGGTCCGAGTATTACATTTATTCCTGGAGTAAATGGGATTTCGGTTTTACGTGGAAAGCTCTTAAAACCGTGCATCACCAGCTTCTTTACAAACATAATAACAAAAAATGAATAGTAGTTTTTAAACTTTAATGGGGCCTAGAATAGTTTCCTCTGTCCTTTATTTCTTTTAACTCTTTTATATGTTTCCCAGGTTTTTCTAAAAATACCTTCTTTATCATACTTTACTACATTTTTTTCTAAAAATCTCTGAGTCAGAGGATCTGAAGTGTATCCTGATCCAATTCCATCACCATACTTAGCTTTAAGTTTACTCATTTCTTTTTCTCTTACGCTTTTAGCTAGAATAGAGGCAGCTGAAACTGCAACATGATTTTTATCTGCTTTATGTTCACAAGATAAATCTAGGTTTGATAGATTTAGTATTCTTGTTTTCAAATAATCAGTCCATTTTACAATACTGGTTGATGGACAATCAACAACCACCCTAATTTTGCCAAACCCTTTATTTATTCTATTAATTATTTTTCCTACTGCAATTGCTTCAATTTCATTAAGTTTTGTTCTCTCTCCATTTCCGTCTCCATCAATAACACTTGGTGGAACAATTATTACTTCAAAAGTATCTGCTACTTCTTTAATTTTCTTGGCCAAGATTTCTCTTCTTTTATCAGTTAATTGCTTACTGTCTCTTACACCTAATTTCTTTAAATCCTTAGATACTTTATCATCAATTAAACAACCAGCTAAAACCATTGGTCCAATAACAGGCCCTCTTCCTGCATCATCAACTCCTAGTGTTAACATGTAAAACTTAAAAAAGAGTGGTTTTTAAGAATTACTGTGCCCCGATCGCATAAGGGTATTGCACAGCACTGGAGCTGCTGACCTTTTAGGTATCCAGGTTCGAGTCCTGGTCGGGGCGTTAACGACCTCCGCCGCCTCCGCCTCCTACTCCTCCTCCCATTCCTCCTCCGCCTCCGGCTGCGCCAGCTGCGCCAGTTGAAGCTGAAAAACTTCCTGAACTAACATAGACTCCATTATAAATAACATAATATTCTTCAGTTATTACTCCTATTTTTTTCATTTCTTTAAGGACTTGTTTAGCAACACCTAAACTAGTAGCATAAACTAGTATTTTATCCCACAAAATAACCCCTTTATGTCCGTGAGCCTTAATTGAAAATGAGTTTTTCAAAAACTTTCTATAAGCCTGCCATCTCTGGTACTCTTTATAGTAATGCTCTTTAAATCTTAAAAAAAGTGCAGTTCTATTAAAAAATATTAAAACTAAAAGAAGTGCTACATATAAAAAAATAGCATAAGTATTTACTCCAATAAGAATAATTCCGCCTAATTTAGCTATAACTACAAGAGCAATAGCAATAACAAAAGCAATATGTTTTCCAGCTGAGTTAATATATTTTTTCCCTATTTTTTTAACATCTTCGTGTAACGCCTTAAATGACAATCTAATATAAGACCTATTTCTAGTTGATCCCAGTGCTTTTTTCAAATTTAAGTATCCAGATTCATCAATAAAAGATTTTGATCCAAAAAGACTTGAAAAAAAGTTTTTCTCAAACTTTGCTAAGCTTTCTGCAAATGAATATTTTCCTCCCTTTTTAACAACTTTTGCTGGATCTTTTATAAATAAAGATTCTAAAATTAATAAGAAATCTTTTTCAATTCCATCTAGATTTTCTTTTCTATGTTCATTTATCTTAATCATTACATCCTTTTTTTTCATTTTTATATCAATTATTTTTTTATGATAAAAATTTATTAGCATTGTTGCAAAAAAGTTTTTGTCTAAAAGATTAAATGGAGGTTGAAAGAATGCTGCAACTTCCCAAGGCTTTCTCTCTTTAGGATAAAATGAGAGCTCTAGAGGAATGTCATCATAAGTTTTTTCTTTACCAAAAAATCTCCAAATTCCAAAGATTATTATTGCAGGTAGAAGACTAAAAAATAAAGGAAGAATAAAGTTCCATGGATTAGAATCATAAGAAAAATCATTTAATTTCTTTACTGTAAAGGAGCTAGTATCTCCTCTATAAGGAATATAAATAATAACACTTTCATAAAAAGGATATTTTTCTTTTTTTACATGATTTCCGATTACTTTAAAATTAGATGAATCTAGTGTAACATGATTATTTCTTGAATATGCTACAAATTTAAAATAGTAAAGGCCGTTAATTAAAAATAATTTATCTGGATTTAGATTATATGTTGCTCCAATAGAGTATGTTCCTCCATAATTAAATCCTAAAGAATTGCCAAAAGTACAGCCGTACTCATTATTTTCAGTGTATGCCATGCAATCACTTTTTATTACTTGGTCTTGAAAAACAGTACATCTCGAAGATTTATCTCTAACATAAGGTGTTCCTTCACTACAAATAACATTATTTACTAAAATATGTTGCCCAGAAGATACACTTGATCCAACTGCATAAACAGGACTTTCAAAATTCCTATATAGTGTGTGGTACCTTTTATCTGGTCTAAATGTTAGGGTTTCGTCAACTTGAGCTTCATTTAAAACTAAATTAGCACTATGAAAGTTAAATTCTGAATAAGATCCTCCATCGCTTTGAAAAAATACAAATAATCCTGCTATAATAAAGAAACCAACTAAAATACTAATTACTGTCACCTCTCTCATAAGATGCATAAGTTTAACACATTTAAAAAGATTTTAGAAAATCATTTGTGCTTCAAAATCTTTCAATTTTTTAAAATCATTAAGATGTTTTTTAGGAATATTTAGGGTATTTATATCAATTGCTGGCTCAGCTTCTTCAGGATCAATTTCTCCTGAATCTACTCTTTCTTGTTCTTGTGCGTAATGTCTTTCTAATAATTCTAAATATTTTGATATATCTTGAGAATTAAATCACTCACACCATTTTTTATGGTCTTTATCTTTAATAATTGTCATTGGATGAGGTCGAACTCTTATAGAGTTTATTTTAAAATTTATTGGAGATCTTTTTGTTTCAATTTCGTAATCATCTGGATTTTTACCAATTATTTCTATTGTTTTTTTGGTCTATGTCATGACGACAGTAGAACCAGGCAAAGTGGACTATTCAGTTACAAATAGAGGAATAAAAATTGGCGAGAAGACATTTGAATGGGAGAAACTGATAAGGTTTTGGTTTGGAAAGAGA
>CAZPVF010000010.1:0-15110 GCA_964589955.1 Candidatus Woesearchaeota archaeon | reverse complement strand
TAATTGGTAAAAACTTAATTGAAAAAATTGCAAATATTCCTGTTGAAGTTGATTATGCATCTGAATTTAGATATAGGGACCCAATTATTACAAAAAATGATTTAGTTATTGCAATCTCTCAATCAGGAGAAACAGCTGATACTCTTGCAGCACTAAAATTAGCCCAAGATAAAGGAGCAATGACATATGGAGTAGTAAATGTTGTTGGATCAACTATTGCACGTGAAGTAGATTCAGGAATTTATATTCATGCAGGTCCAGAAATAGGAGTAGCTTCAACTAAGGCTTTTTCATGCCAGGTAACTGCACTCCTTATATTAGCTCTTTTAATAAAACAAAAAAAAGGAGAAAAAGTTAACTTAGATTTAATTAATGAAATAAAATCTATTCCAAATAAAATTAAGACAATTCTTGATAAAAAAGATGAAATAAAAAGTATTGCTAAAGAGTATGTTAAAGCAAAAAACTTTTTGTATTTAGGTAGAGGCTTAAATTTTCCAGTAGCTTTAGAAGGAGCATTAAAGCTAAAAGAAATTTCATATATTCACGCAGAAGGTTATCCTGCTGCAGAAATGAAACACGGCCCTATTGCACTGATTGATAAAGAAATGCCAGTAGTTTTTATTGCACCGAAAGATTCCACTTTTGAAAAAATCATTTCAAATATGGAAGAAATAAAAGCTAGAGGGGGTAGAATTATTACTATAACTAATACACATAATGAAAAAATAAAACAGTTATCTGATCATGTTTTTATTGTACCAAGTTCTCACGATCTCTTAAGCCCAATTATTAATACTCTTCCTCTTCAACTTTTAGCATACTACATAGCTGATTTAAAAGGATTAGATGTCGATAAACCTAGAAATTTAGCTAAGTCAGTGACTGTTGAATGAATTTGCATAAAAATTTAAAAAAAATAGTCTTTTTTTCTTAGATGTCTATAAGATTGGCTCCAGGCAAGATATATGAGAAGAATCATTTTAGAAATCCAAAAAATAGCTATTCTATTCCAGGATTTAGATTTGTTTATAATGAATTTATTGGCGCTTACATTTCTATAAAAGTAAATTTTGAATATCCTAAAAAAATACAGAAATAGCTAAAGGATACGCAAGGTTGTTTGGTTTTGGAAAAGAAAACAGAATTTTTTATCCCATAATGATTTCAAATTCAGGAGAGTTTGGATATCTTTTAACTCCTCCAAATAGAGATTGGACTCTTCCTGGAATGATAATACCAGATCTTATGCCTGGTGAAGAGACAGGAGAATCAACAAATTGTATTCTTGTAGTAAGAGCATCTAATGCTTATGATGTAAATGATGAAGATAATATAAGATACACTGTTTTGAGCCATGAAAAAAAACCAAAAAAGATGAGCAAGTATCCTGTTGCTGGAAAAATAAGTAGGATAAATAGAAAATCAATAGATGGTCATATAAGTTCTCTAAGAAGAATTCATGTAGTTCCTGAATATTTTCATTATAGCAATGCTTCCATGCTTAAAAATTCTGCTTCCTTAAATAGGATAAAAGATGATCCTCTTGTTTGGTGGAATGCGATTGAAAGAATGCCTAGAGATTTATTTGACGACGTTGTCTCTATTGAAGTAAAAAGAAATCAGACATCAAGAATTGAAAAATATTCTAATTTAATTGATAGAGAAATAAAAAACTTAACTTAATTCTGTTCAACTTCAGGGTGTTTGTGATCAAGCTTTTTTCTTTCTTCAAGCATCTTTATGTGTTTTGTTTTTTCTTTTTTATAGTCTGTTGTGTCGGTTCTTGATTCTTTGATCATCTTAGCAACATATTCTCCACCCAAAAAGTGAGGTGTTAAGACATAATCTGCTCCTCTTTTGTAAAATTCAAGAGCATGATCAATTTCGTGAGCTCTAGCTATAATAATTGCATCTTTATTTTCCTTTCTTATTGCCTCAATTAAAGAAATATTTGTCTCATAATCTGGAATTGTTGAGATTGCAATTTTTATTTTGTGTATTGGAAGCTCTTCAATAAAATCAGGATCAAAAACATCTCCATAAACACAAGGTATTCTGTATTTTGTTAGTGCAGCAATTGTATCTGGATTAAAATCAACTACAACATATTTTTTCTTTATCTTTTTTAAGGATCTTAAAATACTATAACCTATTCTATTATATCCAAATAAAATTGCATCATATTTTTTTATTTTTGATTTGTCTTTTTTAACATTTTTTTTCTCAAATATCTTTGCAAATCCACCAAGACGTTTGTAAAATTCATTAGAATATGTGATCATATATGTTGAGAATACAATTGTTAGGACAAGTGTTAAGGTTATTGTAGAAATTATCTCACTCGTGATAAATTGTGAATGGTAAGCTGCACCTAAAGTTATAACAATTAAAGAAAACTCACTAATTTGGCCTAGAGATGTTCCAACTAAAAATGTAGTTCTTTTAGTATATCCATACATTCCAGTAAAAATCATTATTACAAAAGGTTTTAACACAAGTGCGATTAGTGATAAAATTAGTGTACTCACAATAATTCCTCCGGTATTTGCAAATGAAATATTAAAACCTAAAATTATAAAGAATATTATTAAGAAAAAGTCTCTTAATGGTCTGATTCTAGCTGAAATTTCAGTACTATAAGGTGAAATTGATAAAACTATTCCTGCAATTAGTGCTCCAATTTCAATTGTAAATCCAAAATAGCTAAATAGAGCTGCCACAACAAAACACCAACAAATAGAAAATAAAAACAATAATTCTTGGCTTTTAGCAATATGTTTTGTAACTTTTGGCAGGATAAAATACCCAATAATAAATAATATAACAATTAGTGCTCCACCACTTAAAAATCCTTTAAGTGCAATGTCTCCAAGTGGTGCGCCAGTTGATAATGAAGCTATTACAATTAAGGTAGCAATTGCAGCCAGGTCTTGAGTAATAAGTATTCCTGTGGCAATTTTACCATGAAGTGAGTCAAGCTGCTTTTTATCAGAGAGAATTTTCATAATAATAATTGTAGAACTAAATGATATTGCTATACCAATATATGCTGATTCAACTAATCCATGACCTAAAATTTGTGTTGCAACTAAAAAAACTGCAGTAAAAGTTAGAGCCATCTGGCCAATTCCAATCATAAGTGATGACACACCAATTTCTTTAATGACTTTAGGATTTAAGTGAAGACCTACAATAAAAAGTAGAAAAGCAATTCCAATTTCAGAAAAAATATTAATTATTTCTTGACTAGCTCCATACCATAAAATAAAAGGACTAATAATCATTCCTGCTATAATATAACCAATTATTATTGGCTGATTAAAGCTTCTGACTATGTATGAGACTATAAATGCAGTTAATAAGATTACAGCTAGTTGAATAAATATCGCTTCTATTTTATAATTCACCTCAATTCAATAAAAATAATAATAAAAACTGGTATAAAAAGCTTTTTAAACCTATAAACTGATTTATTCATACCATGACCAAAGTAAGAATTAAACTGGATAGTACAGATATTGAAAGACTAAATGAAATTTGTGATTCAATTAGAAATATAGCTAAAAAATCTGGAATTTCAGTTAGTGGGCCAGTTCCACTTCCAACAAAAAAGCTTAAAGTGACAACTAGAAAGTCTCCATGTGGGGATGGCACTGCAACATTTGATAATTTTGAAATGAGAATTCATAAAAGATTAATTGATCTTCCTGCAAATGAAAAAGTTCTTCATCACATAATGCGTATGAGGATTCCTAAAAATATTAATATAAAGATTGAAATGAAGGATTAATCTTTCTTTAAATAAAGCATCAATAATCTTATAAGTTCTATTTTACTTAAAATTTAAATAAAAAAGAAGGGAATATAAAATTTCAATACTTTTTCCTAATAGAGAAATTTAAAACTTAAATGAAAAAGAAGAGGAAGCTAAAAGAGTTAGCTATTATATTTGCAATTTTATTAGTTCTAGCAATTGCTACAATATCTATTTTTTCATTAAAATCAGTGGGAAAAGTGGTTAGTGGAGATTGTCAAAGAGAAGACTTTTTTCCAAGCCCAGGAGAAAATATAACTATTTCAGGAAACTGTCTTGTAGACAGTGAATTTCTGAATTTTTCTCAAAATGTTAAAATAATTGTTCAGTCAGGAGCATCCCTAACTTTATCAAACTCAACACTTATATTTAATGTGACTGATGTAGAAAATGCAGGAATAATTGTGGAACCTGGTGGAGAGTTAAATATTACTTATACTACGCTCAATAGAACAAATGATTCTTATGATGGATATGTAATAATTTCTCATCCAAACACAAATTTTTCACTGACACACTCTAATGTATCTGGCACTGGAGGAGAAATGATGGATGAGAACGAGACAGGTGTTGTCATCTACTCAAATAATGCAGTAATTGAGCACAATAATTTTCTTACAAATATATATTCTTTATTTTTAATTTACTCAGATGGATCTAGCATTAAACACAATTATTTTAATACAGGATTTGTAGGTCTTTTAATTACTAATTCTACAAATACGGATATAACTAACAACACCCTAGGAGAGAACTTTTTTGTTGCTGCAGCTATTGGTTATTCAGATAATATTACTTTTAATAGTAATTCATTACTTTCAAATATGTCTTGGATTGGTTTAGAAATTTTTGAAAGTATTAATACATACACAAGAGATAATTACTTTGAAAATTATCCTATGGGAATTTTAACTCTTTATACAAATCTTTCTTTAATTGAAAATAATATCTTTTTTAATGTGTCTAATTCTATCTCCATTCAAGAATCACATAAGAATAATATAACAAACAATAATTTTACTAAAATATCAAATTTATCTTTATTAGGAGTCATTGGTTTGCAAGATTCCCATAATAATCTTATTAGTAATAATTTTGTTAATGAAGGCTTTAATGGAATATACTTAGAAAATTCTCTAAATACAACAATTTATAATAATAATCTAACAGATCAATCAGATTACTCTTTTTATTTATTAGACTCACCATTTTATAATTTTTCACAGAATAACTACTCAACACTTTATTACGGTTTTACAATAAGAGCATACGTGCTAAATTCTGCTGGCTCAGATGTTTTATTTGCAGAGGTTTATGCATATGATAAAAACGAAGAACTTCAAGATGGTGATAGTGTAGCACTAAGATACCCAGAAGATGAGAATTTTGCCAGATTATTAATTCCAGTAATAACAGAAAATAATTCAAACATAACCTACTATAACAACTATACATTTAATGCTAGTTATTTAGCAAGACAAAATTCCACAATACTTAATATAACCAATATAAGAGATGTAACAATTTATTTAATGGACGCTACTGTCTGCGGAAATGGAGTAAAAGAAGGTCTTGAAGCATGTGATGGAGATGATTGGGGGGAAATTTCAGATTGTAATGATTATCATGTTAGTTATGAGAGTGGTAACTTATCTTGTAATTCTGACTGTACTTTTAATCATTCAGCTTGTATAGACGAAGATGAAGATGATGAAGATGATGAAGATGATGATAACTATACTCCTCCAAGATGTGGAGATGGAATATGTCACTCTAATGAAAATTGCACAACTTGTATTGCAGACTGTGGTTCATGTTCAAGATGTGGAGATCTTGTATGTAATGGATCTGAAACTTGCTCAAGTTGTTCTGTAGATTGTGGAAACTGTTTTGTTTGTAATGATGGTGTATGTAATGGATCTGAAACTTGCTCAAGCTGTGCAGCAGATTGTGGTGCATGCACTCTTTGTGGGGATAATGTCTGTAATGGATCTGAGACTTATGCAACTTGCTCAGCTGATTGTGAACAAGACGATAATGAAGATAATGGAGATGTTCCAAGTACAATTTTTTGGATAGTTTTAGGAGTAGTCTTTTTGTTTGGAGGTATTGGTGTAGCTTATCTTATTTATATTATACTAAAAGGTAAAGGGTCAGGTGCAGGATCAACTTCTACTCCACCACCATTAGCTACTAAACCACCACCACGTTCTCCACCAGGACAGGCTCCTGCTATAAGACCTACAAATCCACTTAATGCCAGAATTCCTATTTCTAGATCTCAACCTCAAAGAAGAGTTCCTCAAAATTACAGAGGAAGACCTCCACAACAAGGACAGAGAAGACGCATTAATACACATAGGTTTGATGCAAGATTTAGAAGATAAATTTAAATACCCCTAATACAAAAATATTTTAATGAATAAAGATTGGTTTTATGTTCTTGCAATCTTTGCGATTATTATAATCGTATTTTTTGTAGCAAGGGCAGGAGGTCCAGATCAAGAAATTAATATAAATCAAGACAATCTTGATAACACAGATGCTGCAAATAATATGGTAAAAGTAAAATTAGAAACAACTAAGGGAGATATTGTAATTAATCTATATGATGATATGCCTATTACTACATCTAATTTTAAAAAATTAGTTGAAGACGGTTTTTATGACGGAATTTTATTTCATAGAGTAATTGACGGATTCATGATTCAAGGTGGAGATCCACTAACAAAAGATCCAGATAAACAAGATCTTTGGGGTACAGGCGGTTCAGAGACTATTCAAGACGAATTTACTCATTCTGGCGGAAACAAAAATAGCCAGTATACTATTTCAATGGCAAATGCAGGACCAAACACAGGTTCAAGTCAATTTTTTATAAATCTGGTTAATAATAGTTATCTTGATACTAAACACCCAGCATTTGGAATAGTTGTAGAAGGAAGAGATGTTGTTGATTCTATTGGAAAAGTTGAAACCGGAGCAATGGATAGGCCTGTTGTTGAGGTTAAAATAATAAAAGCAAGTATTATTGAATAAGTTCTAAATGCAAATATATTAAAGACTTTCTATATTTAAATTAATATGAAGTATAGTTTAGTAATTGCTTGCAAAAATGAAGAAAAAACAATTAAAGAACTTATATTAAGATCTAAAAGATACGTTGACGAAATAATTGTGATAAATGATGCAAGTAAAGATAAAACTAAAAAAATCCTAGAGAATTTAGATGTTATTTTAATTAATAATGAAAATTGTTTAGGGCAAGAAAAAAGTATAGAAAAAGGAATTGATATTGCTTCTGGAGATATAATAATAACCATTGATGCTGATTTGGAACACAGCCCAGAAGACATACCTAAATTTAAAGAGGCCCTAAAAGGTTTTGATCTAGTTATTGGAAGAAGAAAAAAATTGCCTAGGCAAGGGGAAATAGAAATGGGAAAAATTCTAAGTAAGTTTGGAGTTAGTGACCCCTTAAATGGGTTTAAAATTTTTTCTAAAGATCTTGTAAAGAAAATAGGATTTTTTTGCAAAAATAATTACTATGGATTAGATTTTGTTTTAGAAAGTATAAAAAAATTTAGAGTAAAAGAAATAGAAATAACAGAGAATAAGAGAAGACATGAAACAAGACACGGAGATCCTATAGAGTTAGAAAGAAAAATTAAAAGAATTATAGAATACTTAAAAGAACAGTTAATAGATAGTAAAGAAATTTTATTTTAATAGAAGAAAAATAATAAAAATCCTTAAAAAGGAATATTTCCTAATTAAGTCACAATGGAAAAAGACATTGGTAAAATACCAAAAAACGACACAACTGAGGTAGTTATAAGAGTTGATGACTTTGGAGGTAAACGTGGAGTAACTATTAGAGAGTTTGTGACTTCTGATAGATACACTGGATTTACAAAAGCAGGAACAAGAATTTCACCTGAGAACTTTGTTAAGTTTAGAGAAATGATTAATTCAATTGATCTAGAAGAACTTAATGAGCCTGTTGAAGGTGCTGATACTCCAGCTGACAAAAGTCAAAAAAAACTTGAAGGCGAAGAAAAAGTTGACGCAAAGGTAGAAAAACCGAAAAAAGCAAAGAAAGAAGATTTACCAGATTATTAATTTAATTATTACTAATCTCATATTAATGAAAAATTCATTAGCTGAAAAAATTTCTGAAAAAGCAGAACAACAGATTGCTACTTATGTAGTCAATAATTTTAATTCTAATCGTAGAAGTTATCTTGGAGCTTATCCTCCAGAAAATACTTATGATGAACTAAGTTCTTATGTAGCATCTATTAATTTTATAAATTTAAATAAAAATTATATGATAAATCAGTTAGATAAAAATGCTAGAATTCCTCTTTCAAGAAGCGAAATAATTGAAGAAATTGATAATACAATAGAGTATATTAAGGGTCAGTACTATGATGTTTATAATCAGATGCTTGAAATGGGCGAAGATGATTTAGATCTTCCTAACTATGATTGTGAAATAGTTAATGTAAATGGCTTAACAAAAGATGATTCTTTATGAATGCTTATTCAAAACGAAACATTTAAATAGTTTAATGAATACGTATTCATAACTAAATTTAAGAGGAAAATTAAAATGCCTAATAGAGACGGAACAGGACCAAATGGACAAGGACCTAGAACTGGTAGACAGCAAGGTAATTGCAAAGATGCAGAACCTCAAGAGAACAGACCTATAAGAGGTCGAGGAATTGGAGCTGGTAGAAGACCTAGAGGTGCAGGAAGAGGTCAAGGTCAAAGAATTGGTCGTGGTAGAAAATAAAAATGGTTGAAGAAAATAGTCTAGGAAAAGCCATTCGTACTTCAGCAAAATCTATTTATAGGACCACTCCTATATTAGTAGGAGTGACCCTTTTGATTAGTTTAGTCTCAAGTCTAGTTTCTCCAGATAGTCTAGTAAACTTTTTTGGTAAAAATGATATATTTAATACTTTTATTGCAACTGTACTTGGAAGTATATTTGCAGGAAACCCAATAAATAGCTACATTATTGGCGGAGAATTCTTATCATTAGGTTTAGGTCTTGTGGCTGTTACTTCCTTTTTAATAGCTTGGGTTACAGTAGGAATAGTTCAACTTCCAGCAGAAATGATGATGTTAGGAAAAAAATTTGCAATAACTAGAAATGTAATAAGTTTTATTTTTTCAATAATAATATCACTAATTATTTCTGGAATTGTTTTTATAGGAGTGCTAATATGAACATATTTAAAAAAATTAGAGGAACATGGATTTTTTTAATTTTAGTTGTTTTAGCACTAATTTTAGTGTTCATTGTCAATCAAAAAATATTTGTTGAAACATTAAGCAAATTTTATTCTCTTATGCTTAAAATTATACCATTACTAATACTTGTATTCTTTTTGATGGCAATAATAAATTATTTTATAACTCCAAAATTTGTAAAAAAATATCTAATTAATAGTAAAAGAGCACTGAAGTGGATTTATTCAATAATTTTTGGAATAATTTCTACAGGCCCAATTTATATGTGGTACCCTCTTTTAGCAGACTTAAAAGAAAAAGGCGTTACTTCAGGAATGATAGCAACTTTTCTTTATGCAAGGGCAGTAAAGCCTGCACTTATTCCTTTAATGATTTTCTATTTTGGTTTAGCTTACACAGTTTTATTTACTATTTTTATTACTCTTTTTTCCTTGATACAAGGATTAATAATAAATAAAATGGAGGTCAAAAAATGAAGATAGCTATTGCATCTACAGGAAAAAGTATTGATTCTGAAGTTAATCCTGTTGCAGGAAGAACACCATACTTTTTAATTTTTGAAAATAAAAAGCTAATAGAGACTCTAAAAAACCCTTTTGCTATTGGTGGTGGAGGAGCAGGTTTTAGTGTAGCTAAAATGCTTGAAGATAAAAATGTGGGTTTGGTAATTGCAGGACACTTCGGTAATAATATGCTTGGAGCTTTAAAGGAAAAAAATATAAAACATAAAGAGCTTCCAGATAAAAGTATAAATGAAGTTTTAGAATAAAAATAAAAGTTAAAATGTCGCCTAGACCAAAAAGAATTAGGAAGATCTCTTTTAAACCAGATGTTACTTATTTTAAACCTGCAGGAATTCCAATGTCTGAATTAAAGGAAGTTGAATTAAGTTTTGATGAGCTTGAAGCATTAAGACTTATGAATATAGAAGAGATTGATCAAAAACAAATTGCAAAAAAAATGAATGTTTCTCAGCCAACATTATCAAGAATTATAAAATCAGCAAGAAAAAAAACAACAAAGGCTATAATTAATGGTTGTGCAATTAAAATAAAGGGGGGTAATTTCAAAGTGGTACAGCCAAGAGGAAGAGGCTTAGGACAAGGAAGAGGAATTCGAGGTGGAAGAATGGGAGGAATTGCTGCAGGACCTGGTGGAGTTTGTGTTTGTCCAAAATGTAATTACAAAGAATCTCAAATTAGAGGCCAGCCTTGTGCTAATAAAGTTTGCCCTAAATGCAAAACAAAAATGATTAGAGGATAGAGCAAATTTAGTAAAATTTTAAGATGAAAGAAATTTATTTGTGGGCAATAGGGGTTTGGTTTTTATTTGTTATCTTAGCAATAGCTAACGCTGCCTTAAGAGAAAGAATACTCAAAATAAAATTTGGAGATTTAATATCTCATCAATTAAGCACAATTATTTTTGTTGTTTTAATTTTAATTGTTATGTATTTATTTTTTAATTTCACAAATTTAACATACAGTACGAAAGATTTATGGATAATCGGCGTCGGATGGTTAATATTAACCATTATATTTGAATTTATTTTTGGACACTATATTATAGGAAATTCTTGGGAAAGGTTATTTAATGATTACAACATTTTAAAAGGAAGAGTTTGGGTTTTAGTTTTGTTAGTAACATTAATAGGCCCTTATCTTTTGGGAAAAAAATGAAAAAGCCAATCCAGCCACCAAGATATTTTGTAATTTGTTTAATTCTAATTATATTATTCCATTTTGTTTTACCTATTAAAAAAATAATCAATCCTCCCTATAGTTACTTAGGAATTATTTTAGTTTTATTTGGAATTATAATTAATCTATGGACAGATAAGTTTTTTACAAAATTTAAAACAGACGTTAAATACCATTTAAAACCTAGTAAAATGATTGTCTCTGGACCTTTTAAGATATCTAGAAACCCTATGTATCTTGGAATGCTTTGTATTTTGCTTGGAGTTGCTACTTTTTTAGGTTCATTAGTAACTATTATTCCTACAGTAATTTTTATATTGATAATTGAAATTGTATTTATTCCAGTTGAAGAAAAAAATATGAAAAAAGTATTTGGTAAAAACTATTTAAAATATAAAAAAAGAGTAAGAAAGTGGATATAAAAAATCTGAAAGGAGGGAAAAAATGAAGATAGCTATAAGTTCAACAGGAAAAACACTAGAAAGTGATGTCGATTCAAAATTTGGAAGATGTCCTTATTTTTTAATTGTTGAAATTGAAGATAAGAAAATTAAAGATTTTAAGATCGTTGAAAATACTGCAAAAGCACAAGCAGGAGGAGCAGGAATTACTGCAGGAGAAATTGTTGCGAACCAAAAAGTAGATGCAATTATTACTACAAACTTGGGTCCAAGAGCTTTTGATGTGTTTGAGCAACTCGGAATAAAAATTTATTCTGGTAAAGGACAAATTAAAGAAATTGTAGAGAAATTTATAAATGGAAATCTACAAGAAATAAGTTCTGCTAGCGGTCCCCCACATATGGGATTAAAATAAATTTAAGCAAAAAAAGGTAATGGATTTATTTAAGAAAAAGTGCACTTATTGTGGAAATAAAATCAACAAAGGGAAGGAGATCTTTGAAAAAGTAAAAGTTCCTGAATTTGTGTACAACAAAGTTAGAGCTTTTTGCTGTAAAGAGCATGTAGAACTTTATAAGAAAAAAGTAAGAGATTTGCCAAAAGTAAGATCTTGTCCTATGTGCAAAGGATAAACAAATGAAAATTGCTGTAACAGGAGGAAAAGGAGGAACCGGAAAGTCTACAATAGCAACAGCAGTTGCAGTAGAATTATCAAAGAAAAATAAAGTACTATTGATAGATGCTGATGTCGATTGTCCTAATGATCATTTAATTCTAAATATAAAAAGGAAAAAAGTAAAAGAAGTTTTTCAACCAATTCCCAAAATAAATAAAACTATATGTAAAAAATGTGGAAGGTGTGCTCAGATTTGTAGAGAAAAAGCCATTATTCAAATTGAAGGAAGATATCCGATAGTTATTCAAGATCAGTGTATTGGATGTTCTGCATGTATGATTGCCTGCCCTTTTAATGCAATAGAAAAAGATAAAAAAAAGATTGGAACAATTTATTCTGGAAAAAATTATGGCATAGACTTTTTTTCAGCAGAAACAGAAATTGGTGTTGAAGAAGAGTCTCCTATTGTAAATTCATTAAAAGAATACATTAAATATATAGAAAAAGATTATGATTATATTTTATTTGATACTTCTCCAGGAACTCACTGTAATGTTATTTCTGCACTGCAAGATTGTCAATTAGCTTTTTCAGTTATTGAACCAACTCCCTTAGGGGAGCATGATGGAGAGCTTTCATTGAGGTTATTAAAAAAATTGAAAATTCCCTATAAAATTGTCTTGAATAAATCAAGCATTGGGAACAAAAAATCAATCCAGAAACTTTCTAAAGAATATAAAACAGAAATAGTCGCAGAAGTTCCTTATAAAAAATCTATTCTTGCTTCCTATTCAAAAGGAAAACCAATAAAAGAAAATTCAATAAAGGATATAATCAAAAATGGAATTAGAGCAAATTGAACAAGAAATAATAAACTGCAAAAAGTGTAGTTTATACAAAACCAGGAAAAATCCAGTGGTTGGACATGGATTAAAAAATGCACAAATTATGTTTGTTGGAGAAGCTCCAGGTTTTCATGAAGATGAAAAAGGGGAGCCTTTTATTGGAGCAGCTGGAAAAATTTTAGATGAGGTTTTAAAATCAGCTAAACTTTCAAGAGAAGATATCTATATAACTAATATTATTAAATGCCGCCCTCCAAAAAATAGAAATCCCAGTAAAGAAGAAATTAAATTGTGCACACCTTACCTAGATAAGCAGATAGCTATTATTAAACCAAAAATAATATGTTGTTTGGGTAATTTCTCAACTAAGTTTATAATGGAGAAGTACAATCTAGAAAGTAAAATCAAAGGCATAACAAAAATTCATGGAGAAGTTTTTGAAGTTTCTACATTTGATGACATATTAAAAATAATTCCTATGTTTCATCCTGCTGTTGCAACATATGATATAAGAAAATTGGACCTCTTAAAAAAAGATGCCCTTGTTTTATATAAATTAAATAATTTAACAAAACCTTAAGATAAATAAGATGAAAATAATAACAATTTTATCTGGAAAAGGAGGAACAGGCAAAACAACAGTATCTTCAAATTTGGCACTTTTATTTTCAAAACATAAAAAAATAGTTGCTGCAGACTGTGATGCAGACGCTCCAAATTTGGGTTTGGTGTTAGGTAAAAGAGAAAAGGATTTCAAAAACTGGAGAAATGTACAAACAAACGAGAAAGCTGTTTTAGATGAAAAAAAATGCAATGGTTGCAAAAAATGTTTAGAAGTTTGTAATTTTGGTGCAATAAATTGGGATGAAAAAAATAAAAAACCAGAATTTAATGCTATGTTGTGCGAAGGCTGTGGAGCATGTCAATTAGTTTGTCCTAAAAGAGCGATTAATTTAGTAAAAATTAATAACGGAAAAATAGGTTTTTTAAAAACAAGATATGGGTTCTATCTAGTATCTGGTCAATTAAATATTGGTTCAACAGGATCTGGAAAAATAGTTAGTTTAATAAAAGAAAAAGCTCAAGAATTAGCTGATAAAAATAATGTGGAAATCATGTTATTAGATTCTGCTGCAGGTGTTGGGTGCCCTGTTATTGCCTCAATACAAGGAAGCGATTTTGTAGTTGCTGTTACAGAACCAACCCCTTCAGGATTAAATGACTTAAAAAGAGCATTAAGGACAGTTGAACATTTTAGAATTCCTTATGGATTAATAATTAACAAACATAATTTAAACAAGAATTTTACTACAAAGATCGAGACTTTTGCAAAAAAGAATAAAATTCCTATACTTGGAAAAATTCCTTATAAAAAAGATTTTGTTCAGGCAACAATAAAAATGAAACCTATAGTTGCAATAAATTTAAAATATACAAAGACATTTGAAGATATTATTAATAATATAAATAAAGAAATAAAAGAGGAAGAAGATATGTATTTTGCTGAAAAAATAGTAAATAAAAATGTATATATAAAGTATGTAAGGAGGTACAAGAAATGATAATAACGGATATGAAACCATATGGTCTAATTAAGACTAAATTAAAAAAAACAGACCAAATAGGAATTGTATCTTGCAATAGTTGTCCAAGAATCTGTGAAACAGGTGGCGAAGAGGCAATGAAAAAACTTGCTAAAAGATTAAAAAAAGATGGATTTAATGTTATGGATATGGACTTAATTGGAAGAGCTTGTGATTTTGATTTATTAAAAAAAGATCAATTAAAAGGCACAGCAACAGTTGTTTTAGCTTGTGAAGCAGGAGTTTATAACTTAAAAAAGTTATTTCCTAAAAGAAAGATAATTGACGCTCTAGATACAATAGGTTTGGGAGTGTATGATCATAAAGGAAATTTAACACTAGTAAAAAAATTTAAATAAAATGCAAGACATCCCAAAAAAAACAAGCAAATTTTTTCAATTATGGTTAATTATTGGAATTTTTGCAGGTTTTGCTGCAGTAGTATTTTTTTCAATTACTTACCTTAATGAGAAAGTATTATGTAATGTTGATTGTAGAATACAAAATGAAGTCTCTTTAGCTTTAATCTTAATGTCTCTTTTTGGAATGTTTATTGGAAGTTTGACCTATTATTTTATATCTGAGAAATATGAAAAGAGGATTACAAAAATGCATAAAGATGCTAGCCTTACTCTAAAGTTTTTAGAAGGCCAAGAAAAATCAATTATGCAGTCTATAATAAATAATAAAGGAAAAACAACACAGTCTAAGTTAGTTGATGATACTAGGCTTTCTAGGGTTAAAATATCTAGAATTCTTAAAAGACTCATAGATAGGAAAATAATATTGAAAAAACCTAACGGAATGACTAATATAATTGAGTTAGATGATGAATTAAAGAAGTTGTTTTCTGAGGCAAAGGCAGAGCTTGAAAAAGGTGCTG
>CAZPVF010000009.1:0-15178 GCA_964589955.1 Candidatus Woesearchaeota archaeon | reverse complement strand
ATAGAATTGGAAGAAAAAAAAAGGAAGTAATGTTTGGGTACCGAATAAAGGGCCGATGCCAGAATTTTTTGTGAGTAGAATAAAGAATATTTAAAATCTCATCATTTTTCTTTTGCCAAATTTTTTAGCAAGTTTCATTAGTTTTTTTTGGTCAAATCCTTTTTCCATATCCATATAAGAACTGTCTTTAACAAAAGAATTAAGCATGTCATATTGTTTTAATAGGGATCTTACTTGAGAATTTTTTACTCCTGCACCTTTTGCTATCCTATTTATTCTTGAAGTTGCTGTTTTTTTATCTTTGAATATTTCTGGGTTATCTTTTTCTTCTGGTGTCATTGATTTTATTATGTGCTCCCATTTTTTAACTTTTTTTTGCTCACTAGCTAATTTTTCATCTGAAATTTTTGCTTTACTCATTCCTGGAACCATTGATTTTATTTTATCAAAGCCTCCAATAGAATTCATTGATTTTACTTGTTCTATTACGTCTTCAAGAGAAAGTTTTCCTTCAACTAGCTTTTTTTGAAGTTTAGCTTGAGATTTTTCATCTGTAGCTGATTTGACTTTTTCTATTAGTGTTTGTAAGTCACCCATTCCTAAAAGTCGCGATAAAAAACCTTTAGGGTCGAATGTTTCAATATCATTAATTTTTTCACCAGTTGTAATAAAGTATACAGGAGCATTTGTTTCGCTACATGCAGTTAGTGCTCCACCTCCTTTAGCAGTTGAGTCCATTCTGGTAATAATTACACCAGTTATTTTAACTGAGTTTTGAAATTCTTGTGCTTGTTTTTTTGCTGCTTGTCCTACATCAGCAGGCATCACTAAAATTTTTTCTGTTGGAGATAAAGCTTTGTCGAGTGTTTTTATTTCATCAAGGAGTTCTTTATCTAACATGTGTCTTCCTGCAGTATCAATTAGAATAATATCATAATTTTTTAGCTTTTTATCAAAGTTATTCCATATTTTTATTGGATCTTTTTCATTTGGAAGAATAAATGCTGTTAGATTGTTTCTGTCTGCGTTTTGTTTTAGTTGTTCTGGTGCTGCTGGTCTGTGGACATCTAGACCAATGAGAGCTACTTTTTTTCCTCTTTTTTGGTAATAGTTACCTAATTTAGAAATAGTTGTGGTCTTACCTGCTCCGTAAAGGCCTAGAAACATTATTCTATTTTGTTTTTTTTGTAGTGTAAGCTCTTTTTTCTTACCTAAAATACTCACTAATTCATCATGGAGAAGATTAATGATATGCTCTTTTTTTTCAATTTCTTTTATTCTTTCATCAATTGCTGCCTTTCTAATTTTAACTGATAAGTCTTTAACAAGTATAATGTTTACATCAGCTTCAATTAGTGCTCTTTGTAAGTCTCTTATTATTTGATCAACTAAGTTTTTGTCTAAAAATATAGCATTAGCTATTTTGTCAGTTGCTTTACGTAGTACATTTCCAAGTTTTTCTAACATCTAGAAGCAAGGATAAAGGGAGTTATTAAGTTTTTGGGTTTTTGTATTATGTAAAAAATATTGTTGGATAGTAATTATGTAATAAATATGTGATTATTAGTGATATTACAACTGAGATAATAGCAGAAACCATACTATTTCTTGGAGTAGTAAAGATGATATTGTAAAGGAGAGTGTAGTTTAAAATAATAAAAAATAAAGGAATTCCTATATACATTAGTGAAAAAGGAGCAAGATTACTAATTAATTCTAAGATAATAACGAATATTATTGCTCCAAATGCTCCATAAAGTCCTTGTTTTAGTTTCATAGTAATTATAATGCTTTTATGTTTTTATATCTTGTTTTTTTGGGTTTCTTGGAGGAAGGATTTTTTCTCTACTTTTTCCTTTGAGTAGTAGAAGAGCTAGACCTCCAATTAATAGGCTAAATAAATAGTAGACAATTCTACTAGCAAATGCTACTAAGACTGCTAGTGATGGGATAATTCCTATTGCTGAATATAGAAGTGTTGTTGCACCCTCAATTGTTCCTATTCCTCCTGGAAGAGGGCTTAGGCTACCTATTATTATTCCGAGAGTAAATACTACAATTACTGATAAGAAATTTATGTTATATCCAAATGCTAAAAATAAAAAGTAAGAGCATAAAAACTGAAGTATCCAGAAAGCAAATGAGAGAGGTATTCCTAACCATGCGTTTTTCTTTTTCTTTATTACTTTTCTGAAAATATTGAGTAGCATCTTAATTTTAGAATTAATATAGTTGCTTAGGTCTTTTGATTTTTTGAATCTTTTTTTGATGCAGTTTAGTTTGTGAAGTGCTTTAAAGAGATTTCCTATTTTGAAATTGATTTTATTTAGTAGTATTAAGATAGATAGTATTGCAATTAAAATAATAAAAAGAAGTATTGCTTCGAGAACTAGTTTTAGTGATGTGGGGATTTGAATATATATTAGTACGAATGACGCTGAAAATATAATAAAAGTTCCCCATGCAATTAGTTTGTAAAATGTGTCTGCCATTACAAGACCAAATATTTTTGATTGGGGTTTTTTGTATTTTTTAGCTATTAGGTGAGCTTTAAATGGCTCTCCTCCAACACCCATTCCAGGAGTTATTGTATTAAAGAATTCACCAGCAAGAACTACTTTTAAAAAAAACCAAAATTTTGGTCTTCTTATATGTCCTTTGAATATTGGAATCCATCTAATGTTCCAAACAATAAATGAAGAACCCATTGCAATAATTGCTAAAATTAGAAATAGTGGATCAGCTTTTTTTATTAAGTTATATATTTCTACAAAGTTTAGATGATATATTAACCATATTGCTAGACCTATTATGATGATAATACCTATATATCTCCATGCTTTGTCCATTTATATTTCACCTATTAAATAGATAATAAATTTTAATTTATAAGGTTTAGGTATTAATCAATTTGAATTTCTTTATTGTGTTAATTTGTTTTTTAGTAAATTTTGAACTAAACATTCCAAAGAAATTATCCATTATACTAATTTTAGTGAAAAAAGAATCACTTAAACCAAAAAAGTGTCCTATTTCGTGTAGTGTGAGTTTTTTTAATCCATATCTGTATAAAAATTGAATTTTTATTGGAAAATATTTTGCAATTATTAATAAGTTTCCGTAACTAATTCCACACCAATGAGGACGATCCCAAAATAATTGTTTGTTAGTAAATCCTATAATTAAGTCATATTTTTTGATGTGTTGGGATAATTCTTTTAAATGAGCATTATATGTTTTTTTAATTCCTTCTGTTTCCCATGTTTTTATTTTTGGAAATAATTTAAAGTTAGTTTTTTTTAATTGTGAGTTTGCATAGTTTAGAATTTCTTTAATGAATTTTTCCCAATTTCTAAATGATTTTTGAAAGCTTTTATTTGCAAGACATAAAACTTTTGGTTTTTTCATAATCCGAGTTCATCAATAAATTTTTGTTTATTAAAAATTGTTAAGTCTTTGTATTCTTGTCCTGTTCCTAAATAAAGGATTGGTTTTTTTGTAACATATCCTACTGACAGTGCTGTTCCACCTTTTTCATCAGTGTCTGCTTTAGTTAGAATTATTCCATCAATTCCTATTGCGTAATTGAATGATCTTACTTGTTCAATAGAGTCATTCCCTGTTATTGCTTCTCCTACAAAAATTTTAAGATCTGGTTTATTTACTCTATTAATTTTTTCAAGCTCTTTGAGAAGATTTTTTTCTGAGTGCATTCTTCCTGCAGTGTCAATTAGTACTACATCAATTCTATTTTTTTTAGCGTATTTTACTGCGTCAAAACCTACTGCAGCAGGATCTGATCCATAATCGTGAGAGATTAGTTTTATATTTAGTTTATCTGCATGCTTTTTTATTTGTTCAATTGATGCTGCTCTAAATGTGTCTGCAGCAGCCATTACACAACTTAATCCAGAGTCTTTTAATTGTTTAGCTATTTTGGCAATAGTTGTTGTCTTTCCAGTTCCATTTATTCCACAAAATAAAATTACATAAGGACCTTCAGATTTTTCTTTAATTTTTTCAATTATTGAAAAAGGTTCAATTAAGATATCAATTAAAATATCTTTTAAGCTAGTTTCAATTTGATCCTCAATTTCTTTTTTTAAAAATTCTTTACCTACAATTTCTTCTTTTAATCTACTAATAACTCTTTGTGCTACTTCTAGTGCTACATTATTTTCAATTAGAAGCATTTCTAGATCTTCTGAGTATACATCAAAATCTTTTTGTGTTATTATTGTTAGTGATGGTTTTAGTATTTTAGAAAAAATACTTCTTTTTTTTGTTTCAATGATCTCTTTTTTTTCTAGTTCCTCAACTTTCTCAGCTAATTCTTTAGTTTTTTCTATTTTTTTAATCTCTTTTTGAGCTTCAGATATCTTTTTTTCAACTTCTTTAATTTTTTCAAGGTCTGGTTCAACTTTTTGAGTTCCTACTTCAAACTTTGTTTCTTTTATTTCATCAGCTTTTTTTACTTCGTCTTCTAGTTTTTTGTCTATTTCTTCATTTGTTAGTTCTTCTAATTTTTTTTCTTCAGTTGGTTTTTCTTCAGAAATAAGTGCTTCTTTTTTTTTAATAGGAATCTTTTCTTTAAAAGGAGGTTCAGGGTATTTTTCTGGTTTTGGAAGTTCAACTTTTTCTTCAACTTTAGAATCTTCTTTTTTTTCAAGTTTGACATCTTCTGGTTCTTTAACTATTTCTTCTTCTGTCTTTTCTTTTGAGACTTTTTTAGTCCAGTTTTTTAGTTTTTCTCTTAATTTTTTGAACATATTATAATTATAATTATAAGATTTATAAAGGTGTTTGAATTATGTTATATAATAAAAGATGGTGAGAAAAAAATCTAGAAAGAAAACTTATAAGGTTTATGTTTTTAGGCATGGTAGAACTGAGTATAATGTTAAAGGACTTTTTACAGGCCATAAACATACAAGATTAGTGTGGAGAGGAAAAAGAGATGCAAAAAGAATTGCAAAAAAACTAAAAAATAAAAAGTTTCAAGTTGCAATTCATACGACTCTTCCTAGGTCAAAACAGACACTGAATTTTGTTTTGCCTTATCATCCTGAATGCAAAAAAATAATTATTGATAATAGAATGATTGAAAGAAGTTATGGTATTTTTGAAGGAACTACTCATAAACAATTTGTTAAAAAAATTGGCAGAAGACTTCTTAATTTGCGTAAAGAAGGAGATTTATTTGTTAATCTAAAACCAAGATTAAGAAAAAAAGTTGAAAAATTTTTAGGAACTAAAGAGTATGATGCTATTCATAGGGGTTATGAGGTTGCTGCACCTGGAGGTGAGAGTTTTTTAGATGTTGAAAGGCGAGTTGAAAAGTTTATTAGATGGCTTAAAGGATATATTAAGAAAAATAAGGTTAATGTGGCAATTTCAGCACACGGAAATTCGATTAGATTATTTAGAAAGATAATGGAGAATGCTTCTAGAGAAGAGTCTATAAGGTGGTTTATTCCGTATGATAAGTATTTTGAGTACTCAGTAATAGTATAATTATAGTTTTCACTAAAATATCTAAATTTTTATAAATTTGATTTTTATTAGTTTTTTACAATGAAAGGTATAATTGTTCTTGTTGATGGAATGGGAGATATACCTAATAAACAACTTAATAATATGACTCCTTTAGAAGCAGCTGAAACACCTAATTTGGATTTTCTTGCAACTCGAGGTGAGATGGGTATAATGTATCCTGTAAAGCCAGGATTTACTCCTGAATCTGATGAATCATTGTTAAGTATTTTTGGCAATAATTTAACGTTTGGATTAAGAGGACAGTTTGAATCAATTGGAAGTGGGATTGAGCTTACAAGAGGAGATTTAGCACTTAGGGCTAATTTTGCAACAATTGATTCAATGGAGAAAGGAAATATAATGGACAGAAGAACTGGAAGGACATTAACAGAAAGGGAAATTGAAATTTTGTCAGGAGCAATTAATAAAATTAAGATGCCTGTTGATTTTTTGTTTCATCCAACAATTTTGCATCAGGCAGTTTTGGTGTTTAGAGGAGGATTTAGTGAAAATGTAATGTGTAACGATTCTACATATATACAGGGTAAGACAAATTTGGTTGCGAAAGCTAAGGCAATAAGACCACTAGACGAGGAAGATAATTCACAGTATACTGCAAATGTTTTAAATGAGTTTGTAAAAAAAACACATGAAGTTTTAGATAAGCATTATATTAATGAGGAGAGGAGGAAAAAAGGATTAATGCCTGCAAATTATATTCTTTTTAGATCTCCTGGGGTTGATACTCCCAAAATTAACCAGTATAGAAAATGGCTTTCTGTTTGTTATTATCCTTTAGAGAGAGGATTTTCTAAAACTAGTGGAATGGAAGTTTTTACTTTTGATTATCCTCAATTAAAAGGAATTGATGCTTACGGAAATATTTGGGATGGGCTTAAAAGAGCATGTAAATTTGCAGAAAAAACAATTAAAAAGAACCACAAAAATTATGATTACGCATATGTTCACTTTAATGAGGTTGATATTGCAGGACATGATAATAAGCCTATTGAGAAAAAAATGATGCTTGAGTATCTTGATAAGACTTTTTTTAGCTTTTTACGTAAGTTTGTTCCTCAAAATAGAATTAAAGTAATAGTTACTGCTAATCATTCTACTCCTTGCAAATTAAAAGACCATCATCACCAACCTGTTCCTGTTTTATTCTTTAGTGGTGCAATTCCTAGAGAAAAGAAATTTCATGAAAAAGATGCTAGAAAAGGAATTTTGGGTAGGATTATTGGCAAAGATTTACTAAAAAGGCTAGGTTTTGTTGCATAGAATTTAATAACAGCAATTGTTAAAAATAAGGGTTTCTTCCTTGCGTTTAATGATAATTTATAATGACATTTATGAAGCAGCTAGAAAAGAGAGGTATTCTGATCAGCTTCAGAATTTGCCTAAAAATTTTATAATTGAAGTATCAGATTATTTGAGAGACAAAAAAGAAATTGCAAATAAAAAAGAAGATGATTTTTCAGATATTTTGGTGAAAACCAAAAAACAGCTTGAGAATGCAATTACTTTATTTAAGGAATTAATGATAAGAAGAAGAAAAAAAATTCTTAATTTAGTTTTAATTGCAGCTGAAACAGGTATATCAAAACAGGATTTTGATAATATGTTACAAATAGAAAAAGAGCTTTTTGAGGAGTTAATGAAGTGTGTTGAGTATTCTGATAAAAAACTTGATGGTACTCTAAATGGGCAGGCTGAAAAGCAACAAAATGAATTACTTGAGATGAAAGAAAGAGTTGAGGAGTTTTTGAATTTTGATGGTGAAAAAATGGGTCCGTATGAAAAAGGACAGATCGTCAATATTCCAAAAGAGGTAGCAAAAATTCTTATTGCTGATGGCAGGGCTAGAGTTATTGAATAGTGAGTAAAAGAAATATGTTTTTGATTGATGAATTTATTAGAAAAGATTCAGAAAAATTAGAAAATACAGAAGAGTATAGTATTCAGGGAATATATAATTATCAAGGAAGAATTAATCACTCTTTTGGGCCTATTATTGTGGATCCTAATGGAAATTTTGTAGGAAGAATTCATGATCCTGATGAACATATTGTAAGGGTTAGTGCAATTAAAGGCAAAGTAGAGAATAAAGCAGATTTTTTTCTTATGGCTTTTATTAAGTATTATCCAGATCTAATTCTGTGCCCTGTTTATTATTCTTTAAGCAGGTCATTTAAAGATGGTTTAGGAGGGGAGTATGTAGGTGGTTGGAGTTTTGATTTAAGGTATAGGCATCTTTTAAGTAAGAATTTTAATACAGCAGAACTTGTTTTGTCAAAAAAATAGGTAATTTTATTAATATTAGTTATATTTTGTTTACATGAATATTGTGAGTAGGACAATTACAGGAATTATAATGGTTATAATAGGAATCGCACTAATAATTGTGTCTTTTTTTGGAGTTTTATTTTTGTTAATTTATGGAATACCAATAATAATTATTGGGTTTTTTATTTTATTTAATACTAAAGAAGATTATGTTGAGCCTATTAAGTATACAGAAAAAAAAGGAGGAAGAAAGAAAAAATGACTCATGAAGTAATTGTTACAACAACTGATGAAGTTCCTGGTTACAAAGTAGCTCAAATTTTAGGTGTTGTAAAAGGAAATACAGTTAGAGCAAGAAATATAGGTAGAGATATTGGTGCAGGATTTAAAAGTCTTGTTGGTGGTGAAATTAAGACATATACTGATATGATTGCTAGTTCAAGAGAAGAAGCACTAAATAGAATGATTAATCAGGCAATTGAGATGGGTGCTCACGCAGTAATTAATGTTAGATTTATGACTTCAATGATAATGCAAGGAGCAGCAGAGATGCTTGCTTATGGTACTGCTGTAATACTTAAATAATTACTCTTTTTCCTGCCTTTTTGATATAATAAAAGTTAGAACTGAGACTGTTAGAACTAATATTCCTGCAATACCTAAAATACTTGCCCATAAGATATCATCTTCGTTTAGAAGATATAATCCTAGTAAAAATAGAATTGCTCCAATTATTGCAAATATTCCTCTTAGTGTTGAACCTTTTTTAGTGGATAGGCTTACTGATTTTGATTGCCTCTTTTTCATAGAATATTATAGAAATTGTAATATTTAAGGTTTTTGAGAAGATGTTGGGGCTCTGTATATTATTCTTTGGCTAACTAGAATTACCCACATAGAAACTGTTAGGAAACTAAGAATAGATGATAAATAGAGCCCTAGTGTTATGTACATAATTCCTACAGTTGACATACTAATTATATTTATTGTGGAAGTCTGATAAGAAATTAGTCATTTTTTCTTTTTGAATCCGAAAATTATTTGAGGAATGAGTGCATATACGAATAGGGCAATCACAACCATTATATATAGTCTTGCCAGATCATTTTTAAAATAAGCCTGTAGAGAGGTGTGTACTAAATAGTACCCCTTAGGAGATTTTAAATAGTGTGTGTATGAGTAACTTAAAACAAAGGTATGAAACAAATAAGGATGCTTTAATCAAAGACACATCTATTTGTGATGCAAATAGGGAATTATTTAAGCAATTCTTTGAATATCAAGAGAGAAAACTCAAAAGAATGAATGGATTAAGCCTATTGGATGAGGGATGTTATAGGACACTTTATGGATATATATTGAAATTTAAGAATGTAAATAAGTGGTTTAACAATAAAGATTGGAAAAAACTCACAAAAGAAGATATTAGGAAAGTTTATGATGATTTGGAGGATGGAAAGATCAAAAACCAAAAAGGCACTCCTTTCAAAGATAGAAACAGTTATTATAACAAAATATTCAAATCAAAACCTTTCCAATTAGCCCAAAAAGGTGATTTAGCAAGAGAAGTAATTGAATATTATAATAAGAATAAAGAAGAGGTGAGATTTATTACAGAAGAAGATTTTAATAAAATTGTGGGAGTTGTTAATCCAATAAATCAAAAACTCCTCTTATGGTTGGCCTTTGATATTGAAGAAAACACAAATCCACATACTAAATCTCAAAACAACTAAACTACATAAATAATAAATAGTGTGTAAAAGTTATCAATTTATGTTGGGGAAAGATCACATAAATATAAGTGTAGCATTTATTTTTACTTTAATAGTACCTTTAATTTTAATTGGAACTATTGATATGATGTATCCTGTTGTTCTATTGATTGCAGTTTTAATTGGATCACTTTTGCCTGATGCAGATTGTGGGGGCAAAGCAACTATTTATTATCGTTTTCCAATAGTGGATACCTTTATGAAAAAATTTGTAGGGAAGTCAATAATATTTATCTTTAATCATTTGATTTCAAAAAAGAAGATTAAAACAGAGCATGATGTGAAAGATGAACATCGGGGGATCATGCACTCTCCAATTGGAGTTTTGTTGAGCAGTTTTCTTTTAACAACGCCTCTTTTTATTTTTGCATTAGTCTTTGGCCTATTCAATTTTATGGTTTTGCTTATGATCTTTGTTGGATTGATTGTTGGACAACTCCTGCATTTATTTCAAGATAGTTGTACAGTTAGTGGAATTAATTGGGGATTTCCTTTTAATACAATAGAGATGAAAGGATCAATAAGAACCTTTAACAGAAAAGATCTGAGGCCAAAAATATTTGCAGGGATGTTTTATGTATTGATTATCTTAATTATTTTGGGATATTCCTTTGAGATACTAACAGAAATACACACTATTTTGGTTTATCTTATGATCATTGCTTATAATTCAATTGCATTATTTCTTATGAGAATATTATCAAAAAAAGGTTAAAGCCCTTAATGGTTACTAAAAGGATAAAAGCCTGCGGAGAGATTTGAACTCCCGACCTACTGCTTACAAGGCAGTTGAGCACTTCTTAGCCTTTTACAGCCACAGAAATTCCGCTCTACCCCTGAGCTACGCAGGCATGCAGGCTTAAGTATAGAGGTGATTTATGCTTTAAAAACCTTTTTTTAGTCTTAGGGGCAAGAAGTTGTTAAATCTAATATAATAGAATGGAATGTTGTTTGTGCAGTTAATTTTTGGTTTTGTGCAGTTAAGATTATAATTATTTGCTAAAATATGTATGTCTGATAGCAATTTTTTACTTTTTTTGTTTAAGTTGTATTCTTCTCTTTTGAATATGGCCATCAGCATCTACAAGCCCTGCTAAGTAGTTTAGGAAATATTTTTTATTTTCTTTTGCTCTTTTAGTTAGAATTCCTTTCTTTTTTCCAATTTCGCTACCATTTATTACAAAGTAGAAGAATAATGTAGCATTTTTTATAACTAAATGATATGAATTATTTTTTCTTTTATCTTTTATTATCTTTCCTTTAATTTTAAAATATTGTTTGAAAATCTTGTTTAGGAAATCCAAGTATTTTTCTCCTCTGGAGTAAATTCTAAATGTATAGTGGTATCCTCCTTTTTTTCTAATTGTTTGATTTAAGGATCCATCTCCAGCGATTACTCCTAAGAGATAAGTCAGGTCAGGATTGAACTTAGGAATTTTGATCTTACTTTTTTTAGTGTGTATATAATTATTTTTTATTATATGATAAATCTTTCTTTTAGTCAATTCATTAGATAGTTTATTAATCATTTTAGAGCGTCTGAATTGTAATATTTAAGAGATCTTTATTTAAAAGGATTATTGTTTAATTTTTAATTACCTAAAAATAAGATATTTTATTCTGTGACAAATATCTCCTTCACTCACAGGTCTTCCACTATATTGGCATAGTTTTCCTTTTGTTGGAAAATCAGAACATTCAGAAGTGCAATTTTAGTATTGTTTATATTGTCTATATTGGAGAGTATCATCGCCTGGATTTTTTCTTATCTTTAAATCTTTAAGCGTTGGTTTTTTTGGTGCTGTTTTTTTTGTTAGGCTCATTTTCTTTTTCAACTTTGATTTCTTTAGCTTTTTCCTGTTTTTTTGGCGATTGTTTTTTTTGTTTTTCACCAGTAATTTTTAAGACTCTTATTTCGCATAGTGAGAGTGGATATGTTTTTTTTAGTTTTAAGCTAAGTGGTTTTTGTAATTGGTTTCTTAGTACTTCTTTAAAGATTGTTTCAGCAGTTTTGTCTTTTACATAGTTAATTAATTCCTCTTTAGCTCTATCTCTTAGGGCTTTACGAACAATACGTGATACTTTTCTTCTTGCAATAAGAAATGGTTTTATTAGTATAGTTTTATCTTTACACTCTGTTGTGAATGAGTCTTCAACATAAGATGTACCTTTTCTAACCATTTTTTTAATAAATGTAGGCAATATTCTGAATTCTCTTGGTAGGGCTTTTGCACTAGTTTTGTCTGAATCTACATTAAGAGTTAAAATTGCATTTTTTCCTCTTAAAAATCTTGTAAGATCATATTTTATTATTCTGCCCTTTAGTTCTTCAATCGTGAATGAATAGAGTTGTGTTGTTTTTCTTAGTACTGGCATTTCAACATCGAAGAACTTTTTTTTCTTTTTTGCTATTGCCATTTAAAACCTCCTGCGGGTTTTAGATCCAGCATCCCAGATCTTTTCATTGCCTCCAATAGATCTGGATAAAAATTTCTCTTTATTTAATTGTGTGTTTGTCATTATTCTTGTAGTTGTTTACTTAGTCTTTTATTTCTTGATGAATCTTTATATTTAGATTTTTTGCATACTGTGCATGTGTACATAATATTGGTCTTTTTTGTAGTCTTAGATTTTCTTTTAAACTTTGTTACAGCTGGCTTTGATCCCCATCTTCCTTTATTTCCTATTCCTCTTCCTAAACCTCGGGCTTTAGCACGTGAAATACTTCCTCTTGTAAGAGTTCCTCTTTTAGCACCTGTACTTACTAACTTAATTTTTTGATCTGTCTTTTTTTTACAGTATGGGCAGTATCTATTTGTTTTTTTTGGAATTTTCATATGATCAATAGAAAAAATGCCTTTTTAAAGTTATTTTTTCTTAGAATTCTTAATTTTTTGTTTGCCTCTTTTTACTACAATAGTCCAGAGAGTAATTATTGAGATTAAGTAAATACTTGATATAATATAGCTAATTACTCTACTTACATTTTTATTTACAAAATATACTAGTGAGAATAAAAAACCTATTACTAAAAGAATTGTGAGCATTGCTAGAATAAAATCTAGAGATTCTTCTTTTTTAATTTTAGGTCCTGATATAGTAACATACCCTCTTTTATTCATTATCTAACAGAAGAAACATTGTTTTTAATTTTATTGGAAGAATTAGAAACCTGTTGGAGTTTTTCTATTGTTCTCGACTTTGAGTATCCTTTCAATAAAGGTCTCTACTACAAAGACGACTGCTCCAAATATAAGTATAACTGCCCATTGTCCTCGAGTAGCACAAATATTTGCATTTTCAGCAAGACCTAGTAAGGCAAGTAAAGGGAGAACTGCGATAAAGGCAATTGTTGTGGAGACGAATATAGCAAAAAGTCTTTTAATATTTCCTACCCAAGTATATTTACTAAGACCAAAGTGTCCTCTTTTATTCATATAATACCTTAGTTAAAATTATTTAATAAATGTTTTGACTTATCTTTTGAAGTATTTATCAAAGAATCTTCTTGATAGGCTTATTACTCTTTTTCTGTGTGTGGGTGTTGTAAAATTATGATCTGCATTAGGAATTATAACTAGCTCGCAGTTTAGTTTGTTTTTTGCTGTTTTTTTTAGTTCACTAATATCTGTTAGATCATCTTTTGTTCCATCAATAATTAATGTTGGGGTTGTTTTGCTACAATATTTTTCTAACAAGTTTGATTTCATTACTTTCATTTCATTAATCCAATCTTGCCCCATTCTAAATTTTCCTCTTCCTGACGCAGAATTTAATTCAATATAGCCATTTTTATTAAGAACTCTAGTTTTTTTACTTATTTGGTCTTTATATCTTAAATACATTTGATCTGGTTTTAGAAGGGGACTTGGGCTTAGAAGGGTTTGGGCTCTAAATACTACTGGAGATAAGGCTGTTGCAAATGAACCTAAGCTAATTCCAAAAGCTCCAAGACCTGTTGAATGGCAGTCTAAAAATTCTTTAACTGCAGTTATGTCTTGTGTAATAGTTTGGTATGAAAGATCAGATATGTCTCCCTCACTTTCTCCATGACCTGTAAAATCAAATGAAAATGTATTATAACCATTTTTTGCAAAATACTCAAATGCGTCACGGCAGACTGCTTCGTTTTGATTATTTCTAAAAGAGTGCGCAATTATTATTCCTGGTTGCGAATAGTTTTTTGTAGAAAGAGTTCCACTTAGTATTCTACTTCCACTATTGATTTTTACTTTTCTCATGGAATTTCACAAAGAAACAGCTTTTTAAGGATTATGGTCCTGCCAGGAATCGAACCTGGGTTTCATCCATTTTGAGAAGATCTTCTCAAAAGCTTCGTGAGGATCACCAACTCGTCAAGGATGTGTCTTAGCCGTTGGACTACAGGACCTTATAGGGTTTTGCAGAAAACCAAATATTTAAAATTAATGCAAATATATTAATTATATGAAAAGAGGGATTTTGTTTTTTGGTTTATTTGTACTAGCTTTTGTGTATATAATTCCAATTGTAAGTGCAGATTTTTTTTCAATTATTATGGGTGATTGGAGACTTACTGAACAAGATATGGTTTATGTAAAATATGCATTTGCAGTAATTATTGCTATTGTCCTTTATTTGATCATGCATTATACTAAAATACCTGATAAGCCTGTGTATAGGATTGTTTTTGCACTAATTATTGCGTTTCTTGCAACTTTTTTTATTTCTCCTCAAGAGATTTACACTGTTTTAATGGCAAACTATTTTTTTGTTTTAGCGGTAGTTTTGGCAATAATCATATGGTTTATTATAATGATTTTTTTAACAGTTACTGGTAAGGCTAAGTGGGGAAGGCCATATTAGATAAGGTAATAAGAGGTTGTGTAGAAAATTTTAAATACAAACTTTGGTTATTTAATTTAATAAAAATGGGTGATGGATCAAATAATATTGGTTGGGTAATAATGTTAATTTACTTACTTTTAGCAGCGTATTTTATTAATGTTGCCTTTGTTTTTTATGATGTTCCAGAGTTTATAACAAATGTTAATAAGTGGATTAGTCTTGTTGCAGGAATATTTCTTATATGGGGAGCAATTAATTATAAAAGGTCCTCAAATAGGATATAATAATATTTATATAGTGTATTTTTAACAGTTCTTTTATGGATAAGAGTACAGAGGTGCTCGCAGTAATTGTTCTTTTTTTATTTTTAAGTGTATCTATAGTTAGTTCATATAATCAACTACCTGTAATAAAATTAAATGATAATGAGAAGAGTGGATTTTTTTTATTTGATTTTTTACAAGATTTATTTAGTTCTAAAAATGAAAATAAACCTAGCTTAAAATTGCTTATTCCAAGAATAAGTTATGTTAGTGAATCTGAATCTGTAAATGTTAATAAATTGAGTGGAGTTAGTTTAAAGAAAATAGAATTGAGTGATAGAAGTTCTGTAAGAGTTAAACCAATTAAAATAAGTTTTGTTAAACCTAATTTAGGAGAGACTAATTTAGGGAGTGATGACTCATATAGTGATAAGATTTTTATAAAAGAAGAAATTGAATATATTCTTAGAGATGATTCTGAATTTGTTTTGT
>CAZPVF010000008.1:0-16960 GCA_964589955.1 Candidatus Woesearchaeota archaeon | reverse complement strand
AAGGGACATAGAGGAAAAACAAAGAGTACTAAAAGATAGGTTAATACTTTTAGGAGATAATTTAATTGATCATAAAGAAAAAGTAAATGAGGAATTACTAGAAATAAAACAAGAACTAGAAGAATTAAAATCAACTGTGGATAGGCTAAAATCATTTTTAGAAACAGTCTCAGCAGAATTTTCAAATTTCGCACGTAAAGAAGACTTAGATATCCTCACTAAACAAGCAAGAATGTTTCAACCACTTGAATTTGTTAGAAAATCAGACTTAGAAAAATTAAAAAGGAGAACTTAACTAGTATAATTAAGAATGTGGGACCTAATCTCGAATCCATCGGAGGCGATTAAAAGATTCAATGGATGCTGGATAGAAAACCCGCAGGAGGTTTTCAATGGGAGCACTTGATACTATTACACAAATGAAGAGTCAGGGAAGAAGTAATGCAGAGATAATTCAGGTTCTTCAAAGCCAAGGAATACCTCCAAAAGACATTCAAGACGCACTAAGTCAAGCACAAATAAAAAGTGCAGTTGAAGGAGATCAAACTGCAGGAATGCAGCAATCAATAATGGAAAACCCACCAATGCCACAAGACCAAGCACAAACAAATCAAAATCAAGGATATATCCCTCAACCAACTGACCAGTATAGCCAGGATGCTTATACTCAAGACCAATATTCTGGAGCTTATCCAACTCAAGATTCTTATCAAGACCAATATGCAGGTGGTGCAGGAGGTTATGATCAATATGGAAGTGGAGGACAAGACACTTACAGCCAAGATGCATATTCTGCAGGAGGATATGACAGCGGATATGGATATGGGAGTGGCACAAGCTATAGTGGAGGAGACGCAAACTCACTAATAGAAATTTCAGAGCAAGTATTTAGTGAAAAAGTAAAAAAAGTGCAAGAAACAATTGATTCTCTTAATGAGTTTAAAGCTCTAACTGATGCTAAAGTAAAAACAATGGAACAAAGACTAAAAAGAATTGAAACAACAATTGATCAATTACAAGTCTCGATTCTAAATAAAATTGGCTCATACGGTAAAAACCTAGGTTCAATAAAAAAAGAAATGGCAATGATGCAAGACTCTTTTGGAAAACTCATTAATCCCATTTTAGATAGAAAGAAAAGAAAATAATTTCTTATTAAAAAATATTAATATTTAATCTTTAAAACCTAGAGGATTCCAAACAATTGCAGCTTTATTTTTATAATCCTTTTTTTCTGTAGAAAATACAACCATTCCTATTATTGCAAGAACCACAACCATAGCTAAAACTGTTCCCCAATTCTCACTCCACCAATACCCTGATGAAAATCCAAGCGCTCCAGCAGTATTAAGTAAAATCACAATAACAATAATTGCCCCAAGAACCATCAGAGATATCATTAATCCTGGTTTTGTAGGATCCATAAACATTCCTATCATAATTAAAATAATCAATATTATTGCAATTCCAATACCTAATCTAGGAAACACTTCAGAAAAAAACCTAGGAACAAAATCAAACTGTAAGGACATAAATCCAACAGCTAGAGCTATTATAAAATTAACTCCTCTATTTTTTGCAAAAAGTTTAATCTGATTTAGTATTGCAAAAACTAGTGCAAAAATCATTAAAAAAGGCAAGAGATAACTAAAAACTCCAGCTTGTTCCCACTGAGCCAGAATATTTCCAATAGTTCCACCATAAAAACTTGACCATTCTAAAAACACCCTGTTTATCATACTCTTATATTAGACAAAATTGTTTTAAATATGTTTCGCAACATTAAACATTAATATCTTACTTTCCAGTTTTAAGAATTATTGCCATTGCTGCAGCCAGAACCAATATAAAAATAATATTTGTCCAGACATCACTGCTCCAGTTCTGCCTAAATAGTGCATCTATTACTGTATCCCATATTCCTGTCGCAAGAAACATAAAAATAACTAAAGCCAAAACAACAATAACTATTGCAACTATCTTCACAGTCCCATCGGAAAATTTAGGCTCTTCTCCAACAATAAAACCCCATATTAATAAAATTATAAAAACAACAACAATTGCTACACTCAAAAACAATATTAAATTCTGAACTAAAAGCTTAGGTGAAACAAATGCAACAAATATAAGACCAATTACAAAAGACAATATTGCATTAAGCTGCCTCTTTCCTTCACCAAATAGTTTTGTCTTTTCTAAAACTCCAAAAACAATTGCAAAAATAATTAAAAATGGGTATACAAACTCAGTTAACACCCAATGTTGCAAAATTGTTTCAGTGGCCATTTCTCTATAATAGGTCTTCAGGTACCTCGTCTATACTTGATTCAGGGCTAGGCAAGGCGGATTTATTTATGATAAATATATCACTTATCGCCTTCACAAACTGGTGAGGGATAATTACTCCTCTGGCACCCCCTATCAAATTAGTTATTGCACCACCTACTTTTATCCTCCAACCATCCACTTTGTTTTCGTGAAGGTTAGCTTCTTCAATTTCACCGAAATAGTCTCCAGAATCAGTATAAACTTTTAGACCTATTACGTCGCTTATCTTTTTTATTCTCATACTTGAAAACTAGGCAAATGTATTTAAATACTTTTCCGTAATCGAATAGCATAACAATATTTATAAAAAATATTTGCTTAAATTTTCTATGTTAAACATAAAAGAATTATCAATAATTGTTGCAGTATCAGTAATTCTTGCTTTCACTATAAGTCTTCTAACTTCCCTAGAAGATTTTTTATGGGCACTTCTTGCAATATTTATAGTAATAATTGTAAACTCAGTAGCTAAAAAAGTAGCAGCATATTTTTTAGAATCTGAAATTTCAATTGACTTGTGGGAAATAAAAAGATTTGGGTTTAGAGCACACCACCATTTTAAAAAACCAATGCCAGCAGGAGTTCTACTTCCAATAATAATTACAGTTCTCTCATATGGGCATATACTCTGGTTTGCTTGCCTAGTATTTGATGTAAAGAAAAAAGTTTATAGAGCAGCACGCAGATGGGGCCTATACACATTTTCAGAAATTACTGAAGACCATACAGGTTGGATTGCTATATGGGGAATAATAGCTAATCTAGTATTTGCTGTGGTGGGTTATTTAATAGGCTTTGAAGAATTTGCAAAACTAAATATATACTTTGCTTTCTTTAATCTTATCCCAATCTCAGACTTAGATGGAAACAAAATCTTTTTTGGAAGTATTGTTTTATGGGCACTTCTTGCAGCAATTACTCTTGTTTTCCTAGGTTATAGCTTCTTAGTAATCTAAAATTGCTAATCATTCTCTAACTTTATTTTTATTAATCTTCTTAGAAATATAAGCTGCAATCATTGAAAAAAACAAGAAAAATGCCAGAACTATAAATCTCCAACTAACTTCACCCATTGGTCGTTCCAACACAAGCGTATGTTTTAATATATTAGAAAGCATTACAAAAGGATTTAATTCAACAAAAAATCTCATTGCAGGTGAAATTAGTGGTGTCGGAACAAGTAAATCAGAAATTATTAACAAAAGCATTACTAAAAAGATTGCTATAAGCATTGAAAGACTCTGGGATTTAATAAGATAGCCAAGAGTCATTCCAATAAAAATAAAGAGAGATGCTGACAGAAATATACTAATTACAAAAGCCCAAAGTGATCCCACAGGAACACCAACCCAAGAAACACCAACAATAAATAAAACAACAGCCTGAATAGCAATAAAAAAACAATTAATAAAATAATCTGCAAGTAAAAAACTTGCATCTCCAGTAGGTGCAATAAGTTCTCTAAAGTAACTCGGACGATTAACCTGCCTTAGTATAAAAAGATTAGATAAAATTAAAGATGTAAATACTATTATTATTGAAACAAGCAAAGGAAAACTAACTAAAACAGGATTATTAGTTAAAGAAAAATACTCTTTAAAATTAAGTCTAGCTGTTTTTGTTCCTACTTTTTCTCCTAAATCTTCTAAATCAACAGTAACTAACTCTAAGTTAGCTATATACTCTTCTACCTTTTGCTGAGCTTCAACAGTCTTAATTATAGCAAGTTCTAAATCTCTATCAGTCTGATCAAGAGCAGTTTTTACATTATCTAATTTAGGAATAACAGACAGAATTAAATCAATATATCCGATTAATTCTTGCGAATTTTCTACAGCATTAATGTTCTCTAATGCCTGATCAATCTGGTTAATATCATACAAAATTAAATCAAGTTCATTTTGTGCATAATTAAAATCCCCACTATCAAGTCTTGTTTCTAAAAATATTTTAAGATTATTTATTCTACTTTCTAAATTAGCCTTATTAGTCTGAAAAGAATTAATACTATTTTGCATTATATATTGATTTGCTTCTAACTCATTTCTCATATTCCACAAATCAGGCTCAATATCTTTTATAGGATAATAAATATCATCAAAATCTTGTCTAATCTCATTTAGGCTATTTCTTCTATCAATAAGAAGTAATTCCTGATCTTTTAAATCAGAATGTGTCGCATAAAGATCATTTTCAGCTTCTACTAAAGCTAGAGAATATAAGATTAATCTTTCTTCCATTTCTTCAGCAGTTTCATCAACAAAAGAAGTTTGTGTCTCTAAAAAAGATTCTAAAATCATCTGCTTTGAATAATACTCAACAAGCCTCCTACTACTATCTAAATAAACATCAACTTGATAATATTCATCATGTTCTATAACATTAAGACAAGCCCCAATTCTAGAACTTCCAACTGCTTGAAGACAAGAATCTAGTGTGTTATAACAAATAATTCTTGCAGCATTTCCTCCATAACTAAGATCAGTTCCAGAACTCATCTCTTTATAAGACTCGCAATTATCCTTCATAATATCATAAACTCCAACAGAAATATGGCTTGTATCAAAAGAGTTAAGCATGCCTCCTGCAACTAAAATCAAAACAACAGGGCAGATAAGTAAAACAAAGAAGTAACTAAGACTCCTAGATACAGTCTTTAAATTCTTACTAAAAATACTAAAGCTCTTCATTTTTTATTATTGCCTCAAAAATTTCTTGAAAATTCTTGCCCATGTATGCTTTTTTATATTGTTTTATTGACCCAAACGCAACAATCTTTCCTCTCTTTAATATTCCTGCTCTATCGCAGTGTTCCCCTATCTCATCAAGCAAGTGAGAAATAACTAAAATTGTTGTCCCATTCTTATTAATATTATGAATATACTTCCACAAAATATCTCTTAATACAGGATCAAGCCCAACAGTAGGCTCATCTAAGATTAACAATTTTGGATTATGAATAAGCGAAATTAATAAATTTGCTCTTTTGACCATTCCTCCAGAATAATTTTTTATCTGCAAATTCTCAAATCCACTAAGACCTAAAAGAGGAGTCAATTCTAAAAATCTCTCTCTTATCTCTCTTCTTCCCATTGAATAAAGTCGTCCAAAATAAAACGCATTCTCTTTAAGAGTAAGCTCATCAAAAAGCATATTTTTCTGAGTTGCAAAACCTATATTTTTTCTTAAAAATTCAGGCCTTCTTAAAACATCTTTATCTCTAAATAATATTTTTCCTCCACTAGCACTAGCCATTCCGACCAAGATTTTAAGTAGTGTACTCTTTCCTCCACCACTACTTCCTACAAGACCAAATATTTCATTCTCCTGAATAGAAAGAGTAACATCAGATAAAACCTCTTTTTTTCCATACCTCTTTTTTACACCTACAAAATCTAAAAAAACCATTACTAAAAACAAGTAAAAATTTCTTTATAAACTTTAAGAAAAATTATTTAAAGATTCCATTATTCTATTAACCATAATGAAAAAGAAACCTGCTAATAACGAATCTTTTTTTCATAAAAAAAGTGTTGTAGCAAGTATTGGAATTATTGCTCTACTCGCAGGATTCTTTTTTTTAAACTATGGAACTTACAATATTTTTACTGGAGCAGTCACAGGAAATTTTATCTCAAGTAACTATTTACCTATAAGCTTCACTTCACTAATCGGAATGCTCTTAATTCTCTCTTCAGCAATACTAATTATCTATGCAATTGTAAAAAAGTAGATAAAAGTAATAACATAAATTTTTATACTAACTAATTTTTCATCTATCTATGAAACATTATTACGAATACAAAAAATTCCTACTTGGAATCTCACCAAGAGAATACCAACAAAAAATATTTGAAGAGTGTATTAAAAAAAACTGCCTTGTGGTGCTTCCTACAGGAGTGGGTAAAACTCTTATTGCACTAATGTTAACAATTGAGATAATGACTAAATACCCTCTAAAAAAGGTTGTAATGCTTGCTCCAACCAAACCGTTAGCAGAGCAACACTTAAATTATTTTAAAAAACATCTGCCAGAACTTTTTGCTGATATTCAACTTTTTACTGGAGCAGTAAAGGCAGAAAATAGAAAAAAGATTTGGCAAACTGCAGATATTATATTTTCAACCCCACAATGTGTAGCAAACGACATAAAAAAAGGCCTTTATGATCTCTCAGAAGTCTCACTTCTAATTGAAGACGAAGCACATAGATGTGTAAAAAATTATGACTATAACTTTGTAGCTCAAAAGTATAAAGAGCAAGGCAATAATAAAAGAATTGTGGGTCTTACAGCTTCACCAGGAGCAGACACAACAAGAATAAAAAATATTTGTAAAAACCTATCAATTGAAGCAGTTGAACTAAGAACTAGGGAAAGTATTGATGTAAAAAAATACTTACAAGACCTAGAATTTGATAAAATTATTGTCCCTTTTCCAAAAGAATTAGAAGAAATTAGACATGTTTTAAAAAAATTGTTTGATCAATACGTAGAAGAGTTGCGCTTTAGAAAAGTTCTTTTTGGTCCTGCAACTAAAACAACTCTTATTGAATTACAAAAAAAATTAATGGGATCTTTATCAAGAGGAAATAAAAATTTCTCTTATATGCTCGGGGTAAGTGCTTGTGCTCAAGCAATAAAAATCCAACATGCCCTAGAACTCTTAGAAACCCAAACCCTAACAAGCTTTAACAAATACTTAAAAGAATTGTATAAACAAGCATCACAAAAAAAGAGCAAGGGAGTAGTAAAACTAGTAAAAAAACCCGAATTTGATTTTTTGTTTATGTCATCAAATGAACTTCTAGCTAAAAACTTTGAGCATCCAAAAGTAAAAATAATAAAAAATTTAGTTCAAGATGAAAAAATAAATAACAAAAACCTAAAAATAATAATTTTTACTCAGTACAGGGACACTGCAGTAATGATAAGTAAAAAAATTAGTGAAATAAAGGGTATAAAATCAAAAGTCTTTGTAGGTCAAGCTAAAAAGAAAGAGACTGGATTAAGTCAGACTGAGCAAAAAAAAATTATACAAGATTTTGCAAATGGAATTATCAATGTAATATGCGCTACATCTATTGGTGAAGAAGGCTTAGATATACCTGAAGTTAATGCCGTTATTTTTTACGAACCAGTTCCTAGTGCAATTAGAGCAATCCAAAGAGCAGGAAGAACTGCTAGACTAATGAAAGGAAAATTAATGATCTTAATAACCAAAGGAACAAGAGACGAGACATTTTATTATGTATCAAGAGCAAAAGAGAAAAAAATGAAAAAAGCTATTAAACTAATTAAAGATAAATTAAAAAATAATTTAAAGGAAGACAAACAAACAAAACTATGATAATAACAATTTCAGGAAGACAAGATGCAGGAAAAACAACTCTAGCAAAAAAATTAGCTGAAAAACTAAATTATGATTTTATTTCTATTGGTGATTTAAGAGGAATGATAGCCCAGGAACACAACATGATAATTGATGAACTAAACGATATTGGAAAAAAAGAAAAATGGGTACATGTTGAAGCTGACAAAAAAACAATTGAAATAGGAAAAACAAGAGATAATTTTATTGTTGAAGGTTGGGCAGCATGGCATTTTATACCCCACTCAAAAAAGATATTTCTTGATGTTGACCAAAATGTTGGTACAAAAAGAGTATTTATTAACCAGAGACCTGATGAAAAGCCATGTAAAAACATTAAAGAAATGCAAGATCTACTAGACTTAAGACTTAAAGTAACTGATGAAGCACTAAAAAAATACTATAATATAAACTTCTTAGATAAACAAAACTATGACATAATTATTGACTCAACAAATCTTTCAATTGAAGAAATGGTAAATACAACAATAGAAAAATTAAAATGAGTTCCCAATTCTTAGAAATATTTTCATCTAGACCAAAATTAATAAAAGTTCAACCAAAAATTATAGCAGATTATAGAGAGAAAAATTCACTAGTTATCCCTAAACTAGTAAAACTAGGCTCACTCTTAGAAATAAAAAACCTAAAAGTTGGAGATTATATTGCAAATTCTACTGTAGTTGAGAGAAAAACAATAAAAGATTTTCTTAACTCAATGAAAAACAAGAGATTAATTAAACAAATCGAAGAACTAAAACAGTACAAAAATAAATTGCTTATTATTGAAGGATTTTCTGAATCTAATATCTATAATGAATCTGCAATTAACGAAAATGCCATCAGGGGATTTTTGCTTTCAATTTCAATAAAACATAATATCCCTATTATATTTACTCAAGATGAATTAGATACTGCAAAATTCCTACTAATTCTTGCTAATAAAAAAGAAAGAGTTGCAAGCCTTAATGCAAAAAAGAAAGCACTAAATAATGCTGAACAAATGCAATTTATACTAGAAAGCTTTCCTGGAATTGGACCAAAAAAAGCAAAACTTCTACTAAAAAAATTCGAAAATCTAAATAATATTTTCAATGCAAGTTCAGAAGACTTGAAAAAACTAATTGGAAAAAAAGCTGAAATATTTAATATTCTAAAAAAGAAATATATTAATAATTAAATCTTAAAATCCCGTCGAGAAAACGCTTGTCTACAATAATGGCAAGTAAAGATAGAATCCTTACAATATATTTTTGTCCTTATCCCTTCACTCTCTTTATTTGAAATACAATTAAAATTAGGACACTTTACCACTCCTCTTAGTACTTCAGGCAAGTTTGCATTCTTTTTTTCAAATACCTCTCCATCTCTAATAATATTAATTGTTGCATTAGGTGCAACAAGTGCAATTAAATCCATCTCATACTGACTTAGTACTCTTCCCTCAATTTTTATAAAACTTTTAAGCCCAGTTATCTTATCACTCCTATGATTATCTCCTAGTGATATTTTTCCTTCTCTTTTTTCAATTAGATCCAAAATTTCAGCAACTTTCCACGCAACTCCTGCTGGAAGATGATCTATTACTATTCCATTCTCAATTGCCCTAATTAATCTTTTATCAATCATTTCGTAGTTGTTAAATATAAAAGTGCTTTTCTTATGTGTAAACCATTTGATGCTTGCTCATAATAATAAGCAAACTTGGTGTCGTCAAGTTCTTTATCTATTTCAAATACTTTTGGTAAAGGATGCATAACCTTAAAATGTTCTCTAACATTCTTTAACATCTCCATTTTTAGTGAGTACGCTTGTTTTACAGCCTGATAATCTTGTTCACCAACTGGGCCTTCAGGAAATCTTTCTCTCTGAATTCTTGTCATATACAAAACATCAACTTTAGATGTAATATCTTCCAGTTCCTCAAGTAAATGTTCCGAGAACACTACACCTTTTTCTCTTAATACTTTTAAAAATGACTCAGGAACTTTTAGTGATTCAGGAGAAACAAAATAAATTTTGCAATTATTATACTTTGATAAAGCTATAGCAAGTGAATGAACTGTCCTTCCATACTTTAAATCCCCAACCATTCCTATTTCAATTCCATCAATACTTCCAGCAACCTCGTTTATACTAAATAAATCAAGCATTGTCTGAGTTGGATGTTGGTTTTGCCCATCACCTGCATTAATTAGTGGGCAATTAAGTAAATCTGCAGCAAGTTGAGCAGCACCGTCTTTATAATGCCTCATTACAACAACATCTGGAAAATATCCTTCAAACATTTTTATTGTATCTTTTAGATTTTCTCCTTTTTTTAATGAACTTGCACTAGGATCAAAATCTAGCACATCTCCACCTAACTGATGCATTGCCATTTTAAAACTCATTGAAGTCCTTGTACTATCCTCAAAGAATAAAGGAACCATAACTTTTCCTTTCATTAACTCCTTAAATCTACTGGGATCTCTTTTCATCTCTTTAGAATAATTTAATAAAAAGTCTAAATCCTGTCTAGAAAAATCTTCAATTGCTATTACATCTCTTTTATAAAAAGGATTTTCCATTAAATCCAGCTAATACTCATTTATTTATAAAAAAACATATATTTTAAACTATATTTTAGTCTGCATCAATTATATAAAGTATGCTTTACTTTTTTAATTATATTTTTCTAAAGTCTCATAATGCGGACCAACTGAATTAAGTATAGACTTTTTTAACTCAAAACTCTCAGCAGTAAATCCGATATCTGGAACACTAATTTTTTTTAAATCTTCTAAAAACCTTTTTGTATTGACTTTTTTTACTCTTCCAATTGTCAAGTGAGACATAAATCTTTTTTCTTTCTTAAATAGTCCATCTAGTTCTTCATCAATCTGCTTTTGCAACCTGTCAGCACCGTTCAATTTTATCCAAATTATTTTAATAAATTTAGGAGAAAATACACCCAATTCACCTAATTTTATATTGAACTTACTAAAATCAATTTTTTCTAACCTCTTTTTAACTTCATCTAAAGTTTTTTCATCAATTTCTCCTAAAAATTTGAGAGTCAAATGCAAATTATCTAAATCTATTTTCTTACCAAAAAACTGAGGCAGTTTCTCCTGAATTTTTTTTATTTCTAATTTTGCATTTTCAGGAATATCAATTGAAATAAATGCCCTAATCATAAAAATCTCTTAATAACACACTTTATAAAATTATATGAATTCTGCCAACACTTTTGCACCTAACTTTGTTGTGATCATATTATGTTCCTTATCTAATACAGAATTAATTTCAACTAAATCTACTGCTCTTAAACTCTTTATTTTAGATATTCTCTTTATTAAATAAATTAATTGCCTGCTAGTTAATCCTCCAACCTCATTTTTATATCCTGTAGCTGGAGCAAATGCAGGATCAACCACATCAATATCAAGAGATAAATAAAGTTCTTTTCCACTACTAAACTCCATTATTATATCACAAGCATCTTCAATATCAAGTAAAAGCTTATCACAATCCATTACTCTTATATTATGGCTTTTTATAAATTCAGTTTCATTTTTCCAAGAATTTCTTACTCCAACAAGCAAAATACTCTCCCCTGGAAATCCAGACTCAACTAGTGCTCTTACCCACTCCTCATGTGTTGGCTCTTTCATTGGTTGCATACAGTCAGGATGAGCATCAAACACAATCAAACAAGGTTGCTTTTCCCTAATTTTACAATTTTCCAAAAATGCTTTTACTATTGGATAACTAATTGAATGATCACCACCCAAAAATACAAATCTATTACTAGTTTCAAAGTACTTTTTAGCCTTAATATAAATTAATTTTTCATCTTCACTTAAATCTTCATTTAAAATATTAATATCATCTATATCAAGTAATTTAGAATCAACTGATTTTCCAGCCTCACTACTATAAACTTCATTCAAAGCCTTAATTATTAATTCAGGCGATTTTTCACACCCCTTTGTCTTATTAAGTCCATTTACTCTTGAAACATTTACAATTTTCATTAAATTAAAAACAATATTGTATATTTTTAAGTTTATCTAAAAATATTCTAACTTAAACTATTTATACATAAAAATTAACTAGTTTCATAAAGAGTCGCGGAAGAAAAAACTATTTAAAATGCTTTCTCTTAGTATTTATAACTCTTGAAAGGGGGTTTTAAAGGTTGAAAAGATGGAAAAAATAAACGCTTGGATTTTTATTGTAATAGGTATCCTTTACTTATTAGGTTTACTTGGTCTTGATTTAGCAACTGTTGATATGTGGCTAATAATGTTAGGATTCATAGTAATAGGTATTTTGAAGCTAGTTGATTCAAAATAAAAAGCACCTTTTTTTATTTTTCTTTTTTTAATTTTTAATAATATAATTCTTTAATTTTTATTAAGAAAAATTAGCCTCCAAATATATCCCTAAAGAACTTACCAATAGTTTGAAAAAGGTTTGTGCTCCGAGTCTCTCGTTGACATACTCCTTCAAAACATCCTAAATTACAATAACCCCTTGCATAATCAGGCTCATCAAAACCATTACAATAGACCTCATAAATACTATTTGAACTATTAGGACAGTAATCATAAAGTGTTGCTCCATTTTTATTAGCATAACCAAACGCATCATAATTTATTCCTCCATCAGAATCATAACACTGCTGAGTTTCATTCACCATTTCCCCATAAACATCTAAAGCTAAACTATGCAACATACATAGTGAAGCACTTCCAAAACCCAAAGCACCAAGTGTGAAATAATACGGTCCGGGAAAATTAACAACACTTAAATCATATTCATAATAAAAATCATTCTGGTGATTTGTATTAAGAGTAACATTCTGACATGTTGAATTTGAACAAACCATTATAAAACATGTTGGATCATAAGTCTTATTATAATTAACTCTCATTTTGGAATCACTAATTGAATTTTCCAATACATCTGGACTAAAAAACACCTCCCCTAATCTAGTACAACCAGCACAACCTTGAACTCCTTCATACCCATACCACTGATATGTTGATAGCTCAGTTTGATTTGTCCCGCCAGTACATTGACTGCTATTCAAACCAATTGTTGCCCCACTAGTCACATTATCTAAGTCTGAATACATAATATCATAAACAGAAATATGTACTCCATCTTGTAGAATATATGTTTGCCCTTCAGATAGAGTATTTGTTAACTCCCCATTAACATTAAATTTAACTCCCTCATAAGGATGAATATACACTATAGAAGTCAAATAAGTGTCTCCCATAGACTCATAAAGCTTCTGCTCTCCTTCATAAATAGTCGTTAATTCATCACAATCTAGATGAATTGCTGTCTCATTCGTTTGATTACAAGCATACTCTGTATAATCAAATCCGCATGATGCTCCACTGCTATCCCAACTACACCCACAATCATACCATGTGGGTTGTGTATCGCACTCATCTATTCCACAAATAATTCCTTCTGAAGATTCATGATTTGGAATAACTAAACAAGGATCACTTACACAAGCCGCAACTGTAGCATAATCCGAACAACAAAGAATTTCACTGCAAGTATCATTACTCTGATTACTAATAACCTCCACATTAAAGATTGCATAATTATCTTCTAATTCTGTTTCATTTTCTCCATTAATACCTATACCAAAATATCCATACTTCAATTCAACATCCCCTACATTATAAAAAGTATAATATTCATAAAAGGTATGTGTATTATTCCATAAAACATTGTCTAAATAAATAGGGGGAACAATTGGACCTCCACCTCCACTACTAGATCCACTACCCGACCCAGTAACTTGCCGACTCATTGTTCTATAAGTAAGCCAAACAGGAACATTTCCATAATTTTCAACCACAATATCAAGATTTACAGTCTCCCCTTGCTCAACTGTATCTGGTATAACAGATTGATCCATTACCCTCAAGTGAACAGGATCTCCTCCGCAATCTGGCGCTGTTCCGTTTTTATAAAGATAAGAAATAAGATAAGTTATATCTAAAATATTTAATCTTCCACTATTATCAACATCTGCACAAGACTCCACAGGAAAACATACTGGAGCAGGACCACTTGCATATAAATAATTAATTAAATAAACCACATCCAAAAGACTTATCACAGAACTACCATCAACATCCCCACAAGAACCATTTAAATTAACTGAGTATGTTGGAACATCTAAACAATCTAAATCACCACAATCATAACTTCCATCACCATAAACATTAAAACAAGATTCTGCACCACTATCACAATTAGAAAAAATTACTTCTAATTCTGCTTTTTCTGAAATTGAATCTACTGAACTAAAACTACTCTTCTCTATTGCCTGACCAGTAGATCTATTAGGAAGAGATAAAACAACTATTAATAAAACTATAACTATAACAGCTAACAAAATATTGACTACCAACCTCTTTTCCATACAAAATAAATAAGAATTTTTTATTTATAAAGATTATGTTAACACAAAAATATTTAGAAATTAGTTTCAAAAAATTTATTCAGGAACTAAAGCAAAAAAACTATAATTATTTTTTACACTCTTGGCAATACTCTTAACATCTTCTAATTTAACTTTCTTTATGTGTTCTTCAAACTCGTAATATTCTTTTACACAATCATTTCTCTCACAAACTAGTAAATTCTCCATCTGCTGAACTGAATCCTCCATTGAAATATGATAGTTTCCAATAATCTGCTCTTTTACTTCATCTAACTCTTTTTCAGTCAGGTCTTTACTAGCTTTTTCAAACTCTTCTAAAATTAACTTTTTTACTTTTTCTTCATTTCCTGTTTTAGTTCCTACATAAACAACACAATAAGAGTAGTCTCTATTAATAGTACTATCACAACTAACAACATATGCCATATTTCGTTTCTCTCTTATTTCAGCCCATAACCTAGAACTCATTCCACCACCCATTAAAACGCTTAACACTTTTGCTGCATAACTTCCCTTTTCACCTAATAACGGACAGTGAAATGCTAAGACTAAATTTACCTGATCAATTCCTTTTCTTTTCTCAATTTTAGACTCACTCTTTTTTACTATATCAAAAGTACTAATTTTTCCACTTTTCTTTTTAAAATTCTTTTCAACAAAATCACAAAAATAATTAAAATCTGCATCTCCAACAACTACTAATACCATATTTTCAGGGGTATAAACTTGTCTAAATTTTTCAATCATTACATCCCTTCTTACCTTACTCATTGTTTTTTCACTTCCAATTAAATTAAGTCCAAAGGGTTTCTTATATAAAAAACTCTGAATTTCATCCATTACATAAACATTAGGCCTATCTCTTCTCATTTTTATTTCTTCATATATTACTTTTCTCTCTTTTTCAAGTTCTTTAGGATCAAACTTAGGATTTTGAACTAAATCAGATAAAACATTAAGACCAATCTTTAATTTATTTGAAGGCATTTTGCAATAAAATGCAGTAATCCTCTCATCAGTAAGACCATTAAGCCTTCCACCATTTTTTTCAATTTCATCAGCAATCTGCTTATAGCTTCTATTTTTTGTTCCCTTATATAACATGTGCTCAATAAAATGACTAATTCCTTTTTCGTCCTCTCCCTCATTTACTCCGCCCTGTTTAACTGCAAACCCAATTGCAACAATAGGAAGGTCTCTTTTTTCAAATACAACAGTCATGCCATTAGAGAGAATTTTTCTTTTATATTTCATTTAAATATAAGATATCTTTCATTTCCAATATTAAAATTGTCTATTATTTTAAAGTTTTCTTTAATAAAATCAACAAACCAATTTCTTGTTACATTAAATTTAACTTTTTTAATCATACTCTTTGTTGCATAACTAATAACAACTCTATCAACTAAAGGAACAATTGCCTTAAGTAGTTTTTTAGAATAATCTCTTTCTAACATTTCTAAACTATCTAATACTTTAAATAAAAACACTATCTTTTTACCACTCAGACTCTTAATTAGTTTCTTTAGCTCTGCTAATTCAAATAAACTCATATGAACAGTTTTTCCATACTTCATATCCTTAAAAAAGTAATTCATTAAATCAACTAGCTGACCCACACCCTCAACTCCTAAATAATTTACTTTGCACGGAAAATAAGAGTAAGAAGATCCATTAACACCACAACCTAAGTCAATAACACTAACACTAGTCTCGCCCTTAAAAATCCTATTATAAACTGCATTATAATACTTTAATCTCTCTCTAGATGAAAGATGCTTTCTTAAAATCCAATCTCTAGGCTTGTCTCTTAAGCTAAGTAGTTTTTTACTCCTAAAAGGCCAAAATATTTTATTAAGTAAGTCCCTAGTTAACCTAACTTTTTCCCTATCACTAACTTCAATTTTTTCAAACTTACTAAAAGCTTTTTCAACATCTATTCTAGGCAATTTTGATAACTCTTTTTTCTCAGTTATTTGTTTATACAATTCTTCTTTCATTAAATTTTTAAGTGTTGGTGGTTTAAATAATTGCACCAAAACATATAAATAATAGAAAAGATTTAATTATATAATGGGAATATACAAATTAATGGAAAAAGATTGGAGGACTTACTGCTTAATGTCTGCTATCATATATATAGAGGAAATAAGTAAACCAACAGAACACATCCAGATAAAAAAATACAAAAATAAAATCTACAAATGTTTGTGCTTTCACTCAATTAGATTAAAAATGAAAGATGTAGAATTTGTAAATAATTTTTTTAATATTACAAAAAAATGGGAAGGTAAAAAAAAGTTAAAGTTTATTGGAAAAACATTCGATAAACCAAGAAAAGAAAATTTTGATAACCAAGACAAATTTTATCTAAATCCCTTATGGATCAACATCATCTTATCAGAAATCGGAAAAATACCAAATAAATATTCATTTAAAACAGCATTAAAAAGAATAAATCATCTTAAACAATATAAAAAAATTCCAATAAATGAGAATAAATTTTTATTGAATAAATTATTAAAAAATAAAAAATTAGCCGCAGGAGCTTTTATTGTAAGCATGGATTTAGAATTCAGAGGAATACAAGCAGGAAGACCTTCTCTCTGTATGAGCACAAAGTATAAAGATTTTCTAGAATTTATGTTAAAAGTAGCAAAAAAATGGAAATGGACAAACAATCAACAACTATCTCCAGTAAAAGTAGATTGCTCTTTAAAAAGAGGTATAAAAGCATCTCCACAATACGAATTCAGAATAAATATTATTTCTCCTCGATAGAAACAAATATTACTGAGTT
>CAZPVF010000007.1:13864-16992 GCA_964589955.1 Candidatus Woesearchaeota archaeon | reverse complement strand
ATTCTTCTTTAGTCACTTTATGATGAAGTTCAGCTACAAAATCAACAATTGATCCAACAATAATAGGCACTCTCATTGCAAGTCCATCTAATCTTCCAGCAAGTTCTGGAATAACTTTTGATGTTGCAATTGTTGCACCAGTAGAAGTAGGAATAATATTATCTGCAGCAGCTCTTCCTCTTCTAAATTTATTATGAGGAGAATCTACTAATCCCTGATCTCCAGTATAACCATGAACTGTTGTTAAAAACCCACGCGATATTCCAAATTCATCATTTAATACTTTTGCAACTGGCGCAAGACAGTTTGTAGTACAGGATGCAAGTGAGATAATTTTATCATGTTTTCTAATATCATAGTGATTAACTCCGTAAACAACGGTTATATCTGGATCAGGACTTGGTGCACTTATAAAGACTCTTTTTGCACCCGCTTTAATATGCAAACTAGCTTTATCATAATCCCTAAATCTTCCTGTGGACTCAATGACATAATCTACTTTTAATTTTTTCCAAGGTAGTTTTTTTGGATCTTTTTCATTAAAAACTAAAATTTTTTTCCCATTTACCTTAATAAAACCATCACCAGCAACAACAGTTCCATCAAATCTGCCATAAACACTATCATGAACTAATAAATAAATCATATTCTCAATAGTCATCAAATCATTAATTGCAACAATACTGATCCATCTTTTTTTTACAGCTAATCTAAATGCCAACCTTCCAATTCTACCAAAACCATTAATAGCTATTTTCAATCTTATTCACCTCTTTATATTTTTTGCATTGTAAAAAATGCAGCTAAAAATCCAATAGGAATTTTTTAACTTATATAAATAAAAATAGAGTAAATGTTTAATAAAACTTTCTACTCAAGAATTTTTTGAAGTAATTCAGGAAACTCATGTGTTTTCATATGTCTGTATAAAAAATGTCCTCTTCCTTTAAGCTCAATCGATTTTATTCCCAAACCATCACAATAAATATCAACTGCTTTTTTTATTCCATCACTTTCATTATCACTAACAAAAATTATTATTTTTTCAGACTTATTTTTAACACTCTTATCAATAGTAAAAGAACATAAATCTTTTAAAAATCCCCAATAATCCCCATGAATTATTGCTGGTGCAACAAGTACTAATTTCTTTATTTTTTTATTGCTTTCTCCAAGCCACCGAGTAATAAAGGATCCTCCAGCACTATGGCCAACTAAAACTGTATTTTCATCAACAGGTAATTTTTCAAAAACTTCTTTCCATTTTTCATACTTTGGATTCCAACTCTCAGGCATAACAGGAACATAAACTTTAACCTTTCTTTTTTTCAACTCTTTTTTTATCCACAAAAACCAGTGCTTTTCATTTTTAGGCAGATCTCCTCTTTCTAATTTCACTTTATCATCTTCTGCACATCCGTGAATAATAATTACATTAGAAATCATTCTAAATATATTCCCGGTTTTCCTGGCTTAGCTTTTTTAGCTTTGTTTTCAGGATCATACTTATCTTTAGAATTAACTGCAAAAATCTCTATATCTAAACCAGTTTTAGATTTTATTTTATCTACACCTTCTCTAAACATATTAAATTCATTTGGAATTACATAAATAATTGCTTTTTTTGCATCATTAAGAAAACCCTTAACATGATTAATATCAACACTTACATTATGTATTAACTTATCAGCTAACTCAAAGGATTCATCAATCTTCTTTGCTTGTGCTTTTGGCCAATCTGACAAGCTAATAAACCCTTTTCCACCAATCTTGCTCCAAAGCTCCTCAGTAATATGTGGACAAAAGGGGTGAAGAAGTTTAAGAGATTTTCCTAATACTTCTCTACTTGTGTTTTTAGGAAGCGAGTTAAATAAATCCCTGATTTTTATAATTGCTAAATTATACTTAAAATTCTCTATCTGATTCGTTACTTCATTTATAATTTTATTTAACTTACTCTCAGTTCTTAAATCAGCTTGACCAATTTTAACACTATCAAAATAATCAGTTAATTTTTTAATAAATTTAAAAGATCCTTGTATTCCTCTATCACTCCATTGTGTATCTTTATCTGGTGTTGCAATACTCATTAAAAACAATCTTGCAGTATCAATTCCATATTTTTTTGAAATTGTCTCAGGTAAAACAACATTTCCTCTAGACTTTGACATAACTGCCCCATCATCCCCATGAAGCATTCCTTGATTAAATAACTTCAATGCAGGCTCGTCAATTTTTAGCAATTTTAAATCTCTTAAAAATTTAGTATAAAATCTAAAGTAAATCAGGTGCATACAAGCATGTTCAGCACCACCAATATACTGATCAATAGGCATCCAATACTTTGCTTTTTTTGTATCAAATATTTCTTTTTTGTTTTTAGAATCAATATATCTTAAAAAATACCAACTAGAATTAACAAAAGTATCCATTGTATCTGTCTCTCTTTTTGCTTTGCCTTTACATTTAGGACATTTTGTATTAATCCATGACTTAGCACTCTCAAGAGGATTTCCTTTACCAAATTTTATTTTTTCAGGCAATCTCACAGGTAAATCCTTTTCAGGGACACCGACAACACCACACCTATCACAATAAATAATTGGAATTGGTGTTCCCCAGTACCTCTGCCTAGAAACAAGCCAATCTTTAAGCCTATACCTAACTGTTCTTCTTCCCCATCCTTGCTTTTCAATATAATTCATTGCTTCTTTTGTTGCTTCATGAATATTCAAACCATTTAAAAACCCAGAATTAATCATTAATCCCTCATCTTCCTGAACTTGAGTTATCTTAGTTATCTCTGATTTATCATTGTCTTTACCCACAACCACCCTTACTATTGGTAAATTAAACTCTTTAGCAAACTCAAAATCTCGTCTGTCATGGCCAGGAACACCAACAACAGCACCAGTTCCAACACCCATCATAACAAAATCCGTAACCCATATGGGCATTTTTTTCTTAGTTAACTGATTATTACAGTAAAGGCCAGTAAAAACTCCTGTTTTTTTTCTTTTTTCTTCTAATCTTTCAGACTCTGTCTTCTTTTTAGCTCTTTTTATATAATTATCAATTTCTTTTCTGTGTTTTTTAGAAATTAGGTTTTTTTTGCTAGATAGGATAGG
>CAZPVF010000007.1:0-13854 GCA_964589955.1 Candidatus Woesearchaeota archaeon | reverse complement strand
TCAGGTCTTGTCGTAGAAACAGTAATTTTTTCATCTGTTTTATCTATTTCATAATCAATATCTATCCATTCTTTTTTTCCTATCCAATTTTTCTGCATTATTTTTATTCTATCAGGCCAACCCTTTAAAGAATCTATTTTATCATATAATTCTTCAGCATATTCAGTAGTCCTAAAAAACCACTGCTCTAAATCTTTTGTTCTAACATCTGTATCAGCATGTCTCCAACATTTTCCGTTATGAACCTGCTCGTTCGCAAGAACTGTTTCACACTTAGGACACCAATTAACACTGGACTTTTTTTTATAAGCTAACTTTTTCTTGAATAATTGCAAAAATATCCACTGATCCCATTTATAATAATCTGGATCATGTGTTGCAATAAGCCTGCTCCAATCATAACTTAATCCCAAACTTTTTTGTTGTTTTATAAAATTCTTAACAGATTTTTCAGTATATGTTCTTGGATGAATATTTTCTTTAATTGCAGCATTTTCAGCTGGAAGACCCAAAGAATCATAACCAACAGGGTAAAGAACATTAAAATTATTCATTCTCTTAAATCTAGCTAAAACATCACTAATTGTATAATTAAAAGCATGTCCCATATGAAGCCCAGAACCACTAGGATAAGGAAACATTTCCAGAACATAAAACTTTTTGCCTTTTTCTTCTTTAACTTGGAAGGCTTTTTTTTCTTCCCATTTCTTCTGCCATTTTTTCTCTAAGTTTACAAAATTCATTTTCATAAAATAATAACCTTCTCACAACTTTTAAATATTGTCCTAACCTAAATAGATTATGCAAAAAATAACCGCACATCTAATAGGGAGCATTATTACTAGCAATGACTCTAATGCTCACTCTTTATATGAAAAATCAAGATTTGGTGAAAAAAAACAAGATAAAATTCAGTATATGCTATCTGAAGCACTTTTTTTAGTTGAGAAAGAAAAATTAGAAGTATTACAAAAAAATACTGTTTTATCATCAAAAGACCTCTTTAACAAATTAAAAAAAATTGATAAAAAAATTCATCTAAAATTACCTATTTATAAAGACCTAAGAAACAAAGGGTATGTTGTTAAAACTGCACTTAAATTTGGAGCTGATTTTAGAGTATATCCTAAAGGAAAAAGGCCAGGAACTGAGCATGCAAAATGGGTGGTTTTTTGTGAACACGAAACAGGAAAGTTATCCTGGCAAGAATTTAGTGCTAAAAATCGTGTAGCCCACTCAACAAAAAAGAAGCTTCTTATTGCAATTCTAGACGAAGAAGGAGATGTAAGCTACTATGAAGTAAGTTGGACTAAACCTTAATCATAAAAATCTTTATAATATCTAATTCTTAGTAATATTAACCTTAAGTCTAACTCAAGGGAAAATATAAAAAAACCGTTAGGTTATTTTAATATGCCTCAACAAGATACAACTGAACTAAAAAACAAAATCCTAAGAATACTAAGATTAAAAGGACCGAGTCTTCCAGTCCATGTTGCTAAAGAAACAGGATTAAGCATTCTTTTTGCTAGTGCATTTTTATCAGAGCTTGTTGCAGACAAATCTGTAAAAATATCCAATATGAAAGTTGGATCATCTCCTATTTATTTTATTCCAGACCAAGCTGAAAAATTAACAAAGTTCTCTGAATATTTAAAAAGCAAAGAAAAAGATGCGTACATGCTACTTAAAGAAAAAAAATTCTTAACAGATGTTAATCAAGAACCAGCAATAAGAATTGCACTAAGATCTATTAAAGACTTTGCCATACCTTTTGAAAAAAAAGGTGCCCTTATCTGGAGATTTTTTACTTTCTCAGAATCAGACTACGAAGAACCTAAAAGAAAAATAGAAAAGCCTCAAACAGAATCAATGGTTCCTCAAGCAACTAAATTAAAATTAAAACAAGACTCAGAAAATATTGACAAAAAAACAACTATCAATTCTACACCACCACTAAAAAAGAAAAAAACCACAACAAAGCAAGACAAATTCTTTAATTCAGTGAAAATTCACCTAAACAAAAAGAACATAGCAATTAGCGATTTTATTGGTTTTAGTAAAACAGACTTAACGCTTATTGTAGAAAAAAATGGTAAAAAATTACTAGTCGCATTTAATAAAAAGAAAATTACTGAGACTGATTTGTTAAAAGTATACAAAAAATCCCAGGAATTTGGTCTTGACTACATTATCCTAGCACTTGGTGAGCAAACAAAAAAGATAAACACCATAATCAATGCAATAAAATCACTAGATAGTTTAGAAAAAATCGAATAAAAACCTTTAAAAACCAATTACACTGTTTCTTATACATGGGTAAAATTAAGTCAAAAATGATGAGAAGAACAATTCATGACCTTAAAAAAAACAAGATTGAATTTACTGACGAATTTGCAAAAAACAAAACAATACTAGGAGATACAATGCCTTCTAAAAAATTAAGAAATAGAATAGCTGGTCTTGCTGTAAGAGACAAAAAACAAGAAATAAAAAATACTCCTAAAATTAAAAAAGAAAAATAACTACTCAATAATCAAATATTCACTTCTTTTTTCTTAAAAGATTATCAACTTTCTTTTCAACTCTGATTATATTATGTCTTATTCTCTCTAATTCTTTTTTTCTTCCCAAGTTAACAATCAAAGAAACTATATTAAATATTAACCATAATAAAGCAATTACACCAATTGCCTGTAACCATATACCTAACTGTCCAAGCTCTACTAGAATTTGTGGCATAAGCTCTGTAGTTGAGTTAATAACACCCTCTACTGTCGAATTAATCACGCCTTCAACTGCCATAAAAATTCAAAGAAAAGAATCTTTTTAAACCCTAACCTTCTCTTAGTTTTGACGCTGTAGCTCAGTGATTAGAGCGCTGCTCTCATGAGCTCAATACATTGAGCGAATTCACAAAAATCTCTGATTTTCAGTGTTGAGTTTGATATGTTGCGCTGAGTGAGGCAGAGGTCGGGGGTTTAACTCCCCTCAGCGTCATATACTTTTATGACGATGTATAACGAAGTTATCTCTCAGCGTCATATACTTTTATGATACTAGACGAAATTTATTCTAGTAGGCGTCATATATCTTATAATTAACCCCAACAATTCTTAAATACTTATTAAAAATTATGTTCAACATGGCTTTTCAAAAAAGATGGTTTAATATTCTCTTACTTATACTAATTACAATAGAAATTTGGTATATTTCATCAATTCCTAGCCCAAGTATGGCTTCTACAGGAATATCTATTATTCCAGTATTCTACCACTTTATTGTTTTTTTCTTATTTTCATTCTTTTTACACATATCACTTAATCAAAAAAAGAAAATTACGCCAACAATACTTATACTAACTATATTTATCTGCATAATTTACGCAATAATAGATGAGGTACACCAAATAATTACTCCAGGAAGGCACTGTGGAATAATTGACATACTAACAAATTCTGCAGGAATTTTTTTAGGAAGCATCTTTGCAATAATAATAAATAAAAAACAAAAAACTATTTCTTAAATTTCTTACATTTATTAATTAAATTGCCCCAACCAAAATTATCTTTTTTCTTTCTAGGAATTATATGAATATGAACATGATCTATAATTTGACCACCAGCATTTAATCCATTATTAATAACATTAAAACCTTCTGCATTATGCTCCTTAACTAATTTTAAAGTTGTATTCTTTATTGCATCCATAAGTTCAGACCCTAAACTATTTGGAACATCTAAAAAAGTTTTAAAGTGTTTTTTAGAAATAACTAAAGCGTGACCCTCTACTTCTGGATTAAGATCATAAATACTATAAAAGGCCTCATTCTCATAAATCCTTTTACTTTTTATTTCACCTGAAGCAATTTTACAAAATATACAATCTGCCATAGCTATAAAAATCTATAGAATTTTAAATACTTTTTTAATTAAAAAACAAAAAAATTAAATTGCAATTATTTTTTCTTTTTTCTTCTAACAGGCTTTTTCTTAATTTTCTTTTTCTTTGCAGCTTCAGTTAACTTTTTCTTTCGCATTTCCATTTTTTTAAGCTGCTTCTTCAAACTCTTTATCTTAATTCCGCAAGCTTTTGGTGTTTTTGGTAAAACCATTTTTTAACTTACCTCTTTTAATTATATTAATAAAGATTTTTTTATTTAAAAAGCTTATCTAACTTGCCTACCTACATTAGAAAATTCAATCTCACCTAAAATAAGCTTTCGTAAAACATCTCTTAAGTCTTTTGTCTTAACTCTAATCTGTTTTGTCGTATCTCTGTCCCTAATTGTAACATCTTTTTTTAATAGCGAATCTCCATCTATTGTAATGCAGTAAGGTGTTCCAACTTCATCATTTCTAGCATACCGTCTGCCAATACTTCCAGATCGATCATATTTCACATTAAACTCTTTCTTTAAATCATTTATAACATTTTGAGCAACACTTTCAAATTCAACTTTTTTAACAATTGGGAATACTGCAGCCTTAATCGGTGCAAGCCTCGGATCTAATTTTAAGACAGTTTCTCCTTTTTTATTCTTATAAAGAGCCTCAAACATAAATACTAAAAAAGCTCTCTCAACACCTAATGAAGGTTCAGCAACTACATTGGCAATTATTTTTTCTTTACTATCTTCATCAAAAACTTTCAAATCCTTCTTTGAAGCTTTCTCGTGTGAAGCTAAATCATGATTTCCTCTATCAGCAATTCCCTCTAACTCTCTCCAACCAAACGGAAATTTATACTCTAAATCCCAACAATCACTCGAATAGTGAGCTAACTCCTTTTTTGTATGCTGTCTTAATCTAAAATTATCTAAATTACATCCTAAATCTTTAAACCACATTAATTCTTGACCTAACCAGTATGCATGCCAATCAACCTTGAATACCTTTTTCTTTAGTGCTTCATTAATTTTCATAATATCTTCTTTTCCATCAGAATTTATTATTCTTATTTTCAGATCAGATATTTTATATGAGCACTTCATTTTATCCCTTATAAAATATTCAATCTCCATCTGCTCAAACTCCCTACTCCTAAACAAAAATTCTCTTGGAGCAATTTCATTTCTAAATGCTTTTCCAATTTGAGCTATACCAAATGGAAATTTTAATCTCTCATTTTCGTAAACTAATTTAAGATTTGTAAAGATTAATTGTGCTGTCTCAGGCCTTAAATAAGATAAATGATTTTTATGTGGACCAACATTTGTTTCAAACATAGGCCTAAACTCACCAACAACTTCGTATTTGGGATCTTTTTTGTAATTTTCAAGTTCATGCAAATCAACTTTAAAAACTTCCTTACTCTTAATATTTTTAACAATATAATCTGTAAAACTCTCTAAATGCCCTGAAGCTTTCCAAACATCAGGATGGGTAATAATGCTTCCATCAATCCCAACTATATCGTCTCTTTCTCTAACATGTTTATTCCACCAACTATTTTTTATATTCTTTTTTAGTTCAGCTCCAAGATTTCCAAAATCCCAAAATCCTGCAAATCCCCCATATAAATCTGCAGATTGATAAACAAATCCTCTTTTTTTACAAAAAACAGCAAGCTCCTCAATAGACATATTAATTTTCTCTAATTCAACCTTGATTTCATCTGACATATTTTTTAATATTTCTTTTGCCTTTTTAACTGCTTCGCTCTTTGTTTTACCCAAATACCCTAAATTCTTGCTAACAACCTTGCCATTAACTCTAAGACTCTTACGCAAATAATAATAATCTCTTCCATAAACTTTTTGTTTTATAATATAAGCCATTTTATTAACTACTAAATAAAGAAAATGTAGTTTATAAAACTATTTTTTCTTAGAAAACTTTTTTGCTAGTTCTATTTCTTTTTCAGCCTGCTTCTCTGTCACACTACCACCTTTTTCAATATCTTTTAGGATTTCTTTTTTAGGCTTTTTAGTTTTAACTTTATCTTTTACATCTTTAGATATTTTTTTAGATAATTTCTTAATATCTTTTTTTCTTTTTGTTACTTTAATTTTATGCTCTCTAATCATTACTTTAGCATTCTCTTCTGCTTGAACCCTTCTATTTCTAATTTTTCTTATAACAAGATACATAAAACTCAAAAATAAAACAATCAAAGCAATACTAATAAAAGTGTCACTATTTCCAAACTCATCAAAAACAGTAAAACCACTAATAGGTGTTCCTAAAACCACATTCTCCTGAACAAATCCTGAATATGTTTCAGAATTAACATTAATCAAAAGCTTTAACTGTCCTTCAAGTTCGCTAGGAATAGATAAATAAGAATCATACTCTTCAACTGCATTAGCACCAACAAATTTATTTTCAGTAAGTTCGGCAACTTTTAAATTTCCAGAATCAAAAAGTAAAAACTCAAGTTCAACATCTTGGTCTTTTCCTGAAATATCCTCAATTAAATAATCAACTCTAACGCTTTCTTCACCCTCTCTTTCAATATTTAAAATTTCAAAATTAAGTGTCTTAGTTGTTACTTCGGCATTAAATTCAGCAGTGGTGTTAGCACCATCACAAACAAAAGAAACCCCAAAGTTAAACTTATCTGGCCAAACATCTTCAGGAATATTAACATCAAAAACAATATCATACTCTTCACCCGCAGCTAACCCTTTATTTTCTGTATGTGTTATCCAATCTGAATTATTCCCAAAACTTGAAAACTCACAATCATTAAGATATGTTGTTCCAGTATTCTTTATAGTCCATGTTAAAATCTTTTTTATTCCAACACTATTTGTAACAAAATCTTCTATTGACCCAGACCAAAGCTCAGTTCTGACAGGAACAAGAGGATTAATAGACCCTCCTCCCCCTCCGCCAGATCCAGAAGAAGATGAACTACTAGATCCTGATGAGCTACTACTAGAAGATGTGGTATCAATACTAAATGATTTTGACAAACTCTTAAATGTTCCAAGAGTATTATTTGTAAAAAGATTAAATAAATAATCCCCATCACTCGACAAATTAAATGAAGAGTTAGTGCAATTTTCTAAAGTAATATTTGTTATTACTATACCTCCCAAAGAAGTTAGAACATTATACCAACAAGTTATATTTGATCCAAGAACAACGTATCTAACAGGCAAATTATTTCTTGTAGTTTTTACTCCACTAGGTTCAATTATAAAAATATTTATTCCCTCCTCATCTAAAACAAAATCTAAAAAATTTCCACCAATATTTCCCAAACTGTCATTAGAAAAAACAAAGATTGTATGATTTCCATCACCACTTACATTAAAAGTTGTATTAGTACAATTAAATATTGTATAATTTTGTCCTCCATCTAAATTATACCAACATACGCTTACATTACTAGGATCACTAGAAGTTATATTAAGAACCATTTCTGTACCATTATGATAAACTACATTTTCAGGAGAAATAATTGTTACAACAGGCCCAAAAGTATCAGGAGCTGCACTAACATTAACAAAAAATGTTTCAAATGAAGAATTAAAATTTAAATCATCCGGATAAACTACAGTAATATTGTATAAACCAGGGAAACTAAACACACTTGTATTAAGATAATCTAAAGTATCATTATGAACCAGGCTTCCATTATAATAAACTTGAAACTCATTTTCTCCTTTTATTAAAGTTGCATTTATATCTATATTCTCATACTGAACCGCACTCAAATTACTTTGAGTTCCATTAAGATATAAATTAACATCACTAACAGCCTTAGATATTTTCAAAGTTACATTAATTTTACCAGAAGAATAATTTTGCCCACCAGTTGTATTAAAAGTATAAACATATGTTCCAACATTTAAAATAAGTAATGGTTGTTCTTCCCACGGACTACTAGTTGCAACTAAAACACTATTTCTAGTTAAATTATACTTAAGATCAGAATCTCCTGAGTTTGTCTCAGTCGCTGTAGCACGAGTATAAGTTCCGTAAATTTCATTAAGTGAAGGGTTAACTCCAATATTCATTCTTAGAGTTGGATCAGCCTTATTAACAGTGAGTAAATTAATATCTAAACTCGCCACACCAGTATAATTCTGCCCACCAGTTGTATTTACTAAATAACTATAATTTCCAAAAGCTAAAGTAATTGTCTCTCCACTTCCTAGATTATTTGAGTCTCTAAAAACATTATAAACAACATCAGAATCTCCATAATTAGATTCAACATAAGAAATAATTACTTGGTTCCCATAACTAATTATCCAAGGATCAGAATTTGTTAAAGTTACAACAGGTATTGCCTTATCTACAACAAAAATTTCTTCAGAATAAAAATTGGAGTAATTTTGTTTATCATTTCTTATAACACTAAAATTATATGTTCCTGCTGCCAAAAATTGAATAGAATTATTAGATACTATTGCCCCATTCCTATATAAAGAAAATAAAGAATTACAATTACTAAAAACTTTAAATGAATTTCCATAAGTTAGAGGAGTTGTTTCATTAAACAAAACACCACAAGAATTAGGACTCTTATTAATAATATATAAAATCTCTTCAGAACTCTCAGTATAATTCTGATTTCCTAAAAAAGTGCAATTAACTAAATAAGTTCCTGCTGCCCTAATGATGTTTTGATTCATTTCAACTGTTTTGTCTGTGTCATTAACATACAAAATTGTTTCCAGTCCAACTGAATTATAGCATGAAAAATTGCTTGTAGTACCATAAACAATTGGCGAAGCAGGATCAACTAAAACTGATGTTGTAGTAGAAGCTTTTGTAACTGTCATTGTATCACTTGCCTCTCCTAAAGAATAATTTTGCGTCTCAGTTACATTGACTTTATAATCATAAACACCAACACCTAAAACAATGTCAACGCCATTTTCTGAATTTATCTGAGTACCATCTCTATAAAAATTAAAAATAGCTTCAGGATTATTACAAGATCCAGATATATTTACTGAAGTCTCATAAACAACAGAGTTTGAGGGGTCAAAAGATAGTGAACAAATAGTATTTGCTTTATTAATTGTTAAATAATACGTTGCAATCTCTTCTGTATGGTTTTCATCACCAGACGATATAGCACTAACATTATAATACCCTGCAGCACGACTAACATCTAAATTATTCTGTGTAGTTATATCTATCTGATTTAAATAAATTATTAAGCTTCCATAAATTGTTGCTGCACTAATATTAGAAGTTGCAGGATAATTAATATTTAAATCTGAACTTACACTATTCAAATATAAACTAATATCTCCACCTGCCTTATCAATAATAAAAATACTTGAGTTAGTAGAAGCAGAATAATTTTGTGTGTCAGTAACATTACAAACATAATTATACGTGCCTGCTGCCAAAACAATATCTTGATTATTTTCTTCGATTGTAACATTAACACTATCTCTATAAAGTGTAGCACTAGCTTCACTACTATTTGTTAAACAGCTCGCATTTATACTCGTACTATAAGTTTGTGGAGAGATTTTATCAAAAACTAAAAAAGTTGCAGTTATTTGTTTTTCTACAAAATAAACTCTAATGCCACTTCTATTTAAATTTCCGTTAGTATCATTTGCCCACCAATAATAAATATAATTTCCTGAAGCAAAACCAGTCCTATTAAAAAAGTAAACATTACTAATATTTTGTGCGTCTGTATAATTTACTCCTTCAAACTCATACCAGACAGAATGTAAATTATCGTCATTAACTGTTACATTAAAATTATACACTTGATCAAGCAAATATTGGGAATTATTTGTAGGATCCTCAACATAATTTGTAAAATTAGGTGCATTATTATCTGCAACCCCAAAACCTTGTATACTAATATTATCTATTGAGCAATAATCAGCTCCTGACAGAGGCGCTTCCATTCTTATTTCAGATCCAGATGAAAGACCATAACCAGTAACATTAAAACTATAATAGTCGTGATCAGCATCATCATCTCCATTAGTTAAATCAAGTAATTGAAAGTAAGAGCTTCCATTATAATAATAGTAATAACAATGTTCTCCACTCTCAAGAGATTGTGCAGTTGCCCAAAAAGTTACATTTAAATCTGAATAAGAACTACTATCAAACTCCCTAGTTGCATCACATCCAGACTCTCCTCTCATGTGATAAGACCCTATTGCTCCACCAAGACTAGTAAGCTCACAACTCCCAGAATAAGACCAAGATGCTTCCCATCCAGATCCACAACTAAATGTTCCACACTCAAAAGTATCTGAAGAAATTTCTACAGCACTAACCACTGATAAAGGCAAAAGAAAAGTGGCAAAGAATAAGATCAAAACAAGCAACTTTTTACTATTTAAAAATTCTCTTATAAGCAAATCAATTTTTTTAGAAAAATTCATTGCATTCTCTTCACAATACTTTTGAAAGCGCAAATACTCTTTTTCTTCAAGACTCAAAGTAACCTTTTTCTTTGCCATACAGCTATATAGTTAAATAAAGCGAAATAACCACTACCTCTAAATTATATAACAAAACTCTATTTTTAAATATTACCATAATTTACAATGCTTTTATGTATAAATACATAATAGGAAATAATTATATGTATGAAGGATATCTATAAACAATCAACCCTCTCTAACAAAAAACATTTTTAAAAATAAAATATTAACAACAAACAATTACCTGATTGTTTAGTAAAGATTAAATAAGAAGTTTAATTACTGAATTTATGGACTTTAAGCCAAAGAAATTAAAAATAATTTTAAGCATAATAATTCCATTAATCGGAAATATTCTTTATTGGTATGCTATTCCTTCAAGGAGGGGATTATTTATCACTGGAAATTTGCCTATGGCCCTATTAAATTTAATATCTCCAATTGGAGTGCAGTATTTGTTATTATCTATTGCAATAATTTATGTGGTTTGGAGTTTAATCCAACAAAACAAAAAACCAGATGATTATTTACTTCTAAAAGAAAAATAAGAAAAAAATAAAAGAAAAAGTAAAAAAATAAAAATTATTCACCGACAATTCTTACATTATCAACATAACACTTCTCACTTACAGCCCCACACTCACACTTAAATCTTATTTTTGTTGCTGTACTTGGAATTGAAAAACTCTTAAAAACAAAGTTTGAATCACTAGCCCTAGCAGAACCTAAATGCTCAACACTATACCAAACTCCATCAAAATACTGTACTTCAAAATCATCAGCAGCATCTAAGCCGACAAGCTTCCTATAATACTCAAAAGTAACAGAATCAAATTCACTAACATCAAAAGAGATTTCCATAAAACTATCCTTATTTACACCAGTTTTTTTTGCCCTAACACTAAAACTTCCTTCATAAGCTGTGTCTGTTGATGTACTCCAAGCTCTTCCAGTCCCATACAAATTCCACTCAACAAGATTTCCATCTTCAAAAGAGTCAAATAAAACTTCCACAGGTCCAGTAAACTCTTGTTCACTGTCATCATCAAAAGATTCGCATCCAGGATCCTCAGGATAATCAGTTAGATTATCATAGTCATTATCAATCCCATCACTACACTCTGTTGGATAATTTGCACACATTGAGAAATCAAATCCTGAACAATCAGATAGACAAGATAACTCTCCATAATCAAAACCTAAACTCTCACAAGATTCAGTCCCAAAATCAACCCCGTCACAAATTTCTCCAGACTCTTTTATATTATTTCCACAAACCTGAGTATTTGTATACTCTGGCACATAAAAGCTAGTTCCAGCAACTTCATTAATTAAGTTAGCTAAATACTTGTAATTTTCAACTCTATCCTCGGTTGTAAGACCTACAACACCATCATCTTCAAATGCTTCTAAATGAACACTAGTAAGTAACATATTATTATACTTAATTACTGCAGGAAGATCACCAGGAATCTCACTAAATGTTGCGTCTGCAACACCAGGATAAGTGTTTGGAGTATTCTGCCAACCTCTTGTAGGTCCGCCATAGTAAATTGCATTAAACCCATTACTTAAAGGAGTCAACTTATGATCAGGATTTCCTTCATAATCTGCAATATCAATAATTGAACCCTCAACTGTTGGATAAAGTCCTAATAAATCAGGCCAGTCATAGTACTCACCCTGCCAGTAATAATCTGATGCAGCATAATAAAATCCTGCACAAATTCCTAAATAACCCTTACCACTAGCAATGTAGTCTTTTATGTTCTGTTTTCCAGAATCTTCTAAAGAATTTTGCTGATAATAAGCATTACCTCCGGGCTGAATGTAAAGCTTCAAATTAGGAAAACTGTCCAAATCACAATCTTGATAAACATCCTGATCATCTAATTCAACAAAATCAACACCTGAATCATAACCTTTCCACCAATTAAGAAAATGAGTTATCCAAGACTTACTTAGATCTCCAACACCTCCAAAACCAGTTTTTCCATAAAAAGCAATATCAGTTTCAGCTGTTATTGGGCAAGTAGTATCTTTCCATTTAGGTTTAGCTATAACAAAAGCAGACAAGAAAACTAACAGAATAATTCCAAAAACTAAAAAATAAACTCTTTTCATTTTTATACCTCCTTTCATAAAATAATAACATAAAAACCAACTCTTCCTTCTTAAAATTTATTGTTATGCATGACACTAATAAAAACTTTTAAATAACTAGCAAGCTCAGTATAATATATGAAAAAAATACTTACAACCTTACTAATTTTACCACTAATGCTAGTAATTTTTCCTACTATTTCAGCCATCTCAGTAGATATTGAATTTCCAAATGGAGATAGTTTTGAAGCTGGAGACCCTATTACATTTAAGGCAACAATTTATGATGATAGTAGTATGCCAATAGATGGTTTTATTGAAATAACAATTCAAGATTCTGAAAAAAGAATATCAAAAGCAGAAGTTAACTCTAAAGAAGTTTCAACTGTAGAATTGCAAAGTGCTTCATCAGGGCAAGGAATAATAACTGCCTCATATGAAGATGCAAAAGCAATAGCTTTTTTTGAGATAGGAAGAGATGAGCAAGCAAAATTTGAGTTAGATGGAAATACTCTAATTGTAACAAATATTGGAAATACTCCTTATTCCAGAACAATATCAATTACTATTGGATCAACCACAGGCACACAAACACCCAATTTAGAAATAGGTGAAAAAACATCCTACAGACTAATTGCCCCAGAAGGAGTCTATAATATAAGAGTAACAGATGGAAAAACCTCTTTAATAAGAAGCTCAGTAAAACTAACTGGAACAGGAAATGTTATTGGTGCAATTGATGATTCTTCATCAAGAAGATCAGGAATAACAGGCACAGTAAGCCCTAATGAAGGAAATATTGCACTTCTTAGCTACATTCAAGACAATAAATTTGTTTATGTCTTTATTGCAGTAATATTTGGTGCAATGATCCTAATTGCAATTGAAAGAAGATATAAAAGAAAACTCTCATCTAAAAGAAAATAATTACTTTTTCTCTTTTATTTTATAATAAATATCTTTTAATCTACAACTATTCTCTTTAACATGATTAGCTATATACTTCAATCCAGATCCGCCAATTAAAGAAATATCTTTAATAAAAAACTGATAGGTTGCCCAATCTTCTGGAGATCCTAAAGGCATCCTTCTAATATTTTGTCCTTTTAGATAAAATCCATCTCCAAAAGTATTTCCATTAGACAAATCGGTTCTTATTTGATATCCTACATTTCCATCTAATAACTGTCCAAGTCCTTTAACAGAGTGAGGCATACTTTCATTAAATTCATTTATAACTCTAGGTTTTAATTTTTCTACAGTTGCTGGTAAATAAAACTCAACATGAGGTATTTTTACAACATTTCCATCTCCATCAAAATTCACAACAATATCTAATTTATCTCTTAATTTTTTATCACTTGTCTTAAGCCCAAAAGCAG
>CAZPVF010000006.1:1904-21795 GCA_964589955.1 Candidatus Woesearchaeota archaeon | reverse complement strand
CGGTTTTGCTTTTGGGGTGTCCAAATAGGCGCTTGCGCCGTGCTTCTGGAAAAACAAGATTTTTTAAAGTCCTGTATTAGTTTCTTTTTTGCCTTAGTTTGGCATTTTATGCCTTGCTAAAGCCACACGCATCGTGCTTATGCCTTTAGGTATGAAATGCAAATGCAACATTAAGTAAGTAAATTAGAGATTAACTGAAATATGAAGCATTGGTGATTTTACTTTAAAGCAGGGTGCTACATAACCCGGTCGCCAGTCTTAACTCGAACAGGAACATTGATGGCGACAGGTTGGTTGTTGGTGGCGTCAGCCGGGGTGACTTCAACTACGGCGGTTTTGCTTTTGGAATGGCTCTAGAAACTAAGGCAATCCTATTCATGAAGACTTACAAAAATCTATACAATGAGATAATCTCATTTGGAAATTTATTTTTAGCTTGGAGAAAAGCAAGAAAAGGTAAAACCAAAAAAGATTATGTGGTGGAGTTTGAAAAAAATTTGATAAAAAACTTACTGGATTTACATAATGAGTTAAAAAACCAAACATATAAACCAAAACCATTGCAAAATTTTATTCTAAGAGATCCAAAAACTCGTAAAATTTCTAAATCTGATTTCAGAGATAGGATAAGTCCATCATACTTTGGTTAGAATAATTGAACCTATATTTAACAAGGGATTTGTTTATGATTCTTGTGCAAATAGAAAAGATAAAGGAAATCTATTTGCTCTGATGAGATTTTATTGTTTTGCAAGAAAAGTAACTGAAAATGGAAAAGTTAAAGGAATTTTTAACAAAAACCAGGTTAAAGGCTATTACCTAAAAGCAGACATAAAGCATTATTTTGAGGAAGTTAATCACGAGATATTACTTAGGATAATAAAAAGAAGAATTGCTAATAAAAAAGTTATCTGGTTGATTAATCAGATATTAAACAATTTGCCTTCAGGCAAATTGGGGGGGGGGGCGAAGCGATTTGGAAGCTAAAAAAGGAATGCCTCTTGGGAACTTAACATCACAATTTTTTGCAAATGTTTATCTAAATGAACTAGATTATTTTGTTAAACACAAATTAAAAGCAAAATATTACATTAAATACGTTAATGATTTTGTTATTTTACACAAATCAAAAATACAGCTTTCAATATGGAAATTAAGAATAGATAAATTTTTGAAAGATAAACTAAAAATAGAACTTCATCTAGATAAATCTAAAGTAATTTCCCTGAGTAAAGGAATTGACTTTGTTGGTTTTAGGAATTTTTACCACTTTAAACTATTAAGAGTTAGGAATCTAAGAAAAATTCTCTATAAGATTAGGAAGTATAAATTGGGAGAATTGCCTAGGGAAAAGATCCTTGAGAGCTTTCAAGGATGGAATGCATATGCTAAGTGGGCAAATACTCTTAAATTAAGGAGAATGGTTGTCAGAAAGATTAACCTAGATAGTGATTAAGTCCCTTTAAGTTAACAATGCATGGTAAAGGTTAGATTTATATATTTTTTTAAGTTTTTTATTTTATGAAAAAAGAGTGTGATAAAAGAATTGTATCTATTGATTTATTAAGAATAATAGCAATAATTCTTGTTGTAGGTTTTCATGTTATTTATAACATAAGCTACGATGATTCATATAGAGGATTAGGTTTTATTGGAATATCACTTTTTATCATTATAAGTGGGTTTGTCTTAGCAAAAAAATACCCTAAACTAAAAGAGTTTTCTTTAAAATGGTTTTTAAAGCGAGCTATTAAAATAGTCTGTATTTATTACTTGGCTCTAATTGTAATGGTTGTTTTACTCGGAAAGCAAGTTTATACTGGAAACGGCATTCTAAATCTTATCTCTCACTTTTTGTTTTTAGATTTTTTATTTCCTGATTTTGCTTATGGAATAATTAGTCCTGCCTGGTTTCTGATTCCTTTAATGTTTCTATATTTGCTTTACCCTTATCTAAATAAGTACATATCAAAACACTGGGGATTTTTAATGTTGACTTTTTTTATTACAATTGCAGCAAGAGTAATTTACGCATCATATACTTCATATTCACCAGTATTCTTTTTAGCTGAATTTGCATTTGGAATTGCAATAGCTCAAAATAGAAGAACTGAATCTTTTATTATATCTTTACTCACTGTGTTTGTAATTCCAGTAATGGTTGTGCCCTTTCTTATTTTTTATTTTTTAAGTTTAATTGAATTTAAGTCTCTACCTAAAAAAGTACTAGCTTTTATTAGCTCAAATACCTTAGTTTTGTTTTTGTATCATGAAGCATTCTTAAAAGTAGGAATAAGAAGATGGTATGTAGGAGAATTTAGAACAATTTTAGGAATAATTATACTTATTATATTCAGTGCCTTAGCAATATATTTTAGTAAAAGAATAGAAAAATACTTGCTTTCAAGAAGATATTTTAGAGAAAATAAAACAATAAAAAACAAAAATGGTTAAATTAAATATGGATACTAAATTATCAAGAATTTTTTTAGTACTAGCTTTAGTACTGCTACTACTTGTCTTAATTTACTTTCTTGATAAGCGCTCAACAAATAATGCAGTAACAGCAATCACTATTTCTAAAGATCATGCAGTTGTTTTAGAAGATCTTTCTGTAGAGTATTTAGAATATCCTATGTGTTTGTCAATAATTAAAGGGGTTTTAGTTAATAGAGGGCAAGAGAGTACTGGATCTGTTGTAGAGTGCAGAAAATCAGTTTATCCACTTAGTTTTGAAACAGACAATAGTGTTTATACTTTTGAATCAGATAAAATAAATTCTAGAGAGTCTCAAGATTTTTCAATAAAAATAAATAGAGACTGCAGTATAAAGGTGGATTACGACTGTATTGTGCGTCCGAAACAAATTTAAATAAAATTATCCACTTCTTAATATGTTAGAGGAGATTATACCTAATGATTATCTAAGAACACTGGCTTTTTTTCTAGTTTTATTATTTGTAATTAGATTAGTTTTATTTATTGTAGAAAAGATTCTAGTAAAATTAACATCTAAAACAAAAACAGAGTTAGATGATGAACTTATTAGAAGAATGTCTAAGCCACTAACATTTCTTTCAGTATTAATCAGTTTGTACATAAGTATTAAAGAATTTCAATTTGTAGATTCAGTTCAAATGGCTGTAAATAACTCTGTGTTTTCTTTAATAATTGTTGTTGTAGCAGTAATTATATATATTGTTGTAGATGTTTTAGTTATTACTGCAATAAAAAAGGCAGCTAAAAAAACAAAAACAGATATAGATGATAGTCTAATTTCACTATTTCACTCAGCATTAAAAATAGCATTTTTTATTGTAACTTTTCTTTACATACTCAGTGAGTGGGGAATAGAAATTATGCCTCTTTTAGCTGGACTTGGTGTTGCAGGTCTTGCAGTAGCTCTTGCACTTCAACCAATACTAAGTAATATTTTCTCAGGTGCCTCAGTTGTTCTAGATAGATCAATTAGAGTAGGAGATTTAATTTACTTAGATACAGCAAAGGGAAAAATAGAAAAAATTGGCTTAAGATCAACAAAAGTAAGAACTTTTGATAATGAGTTGCTAATTATTCCCAACAATAAACTTGCTGAAGGAATTATTCAAAATGTTGCCTTACCTGAAAAGAAATCAAGAGCAACTGTTGTGTTTGGTGTTTCTTATGGCTCAGATATAGACAAAGTTAAAAAATTAGTTCTAAAAGAAATAAAAAAGATAGATCACATTGAAAAAGACCCAGAACCTATAGTGAGATTTATTGAAATGGCAGACTCTGCACTTAATTTTAAAGCATTCTTTTATGTCGACTCTTATGATAATAGGTATGGCGCAATAGATGAAGCAAATACAAGAATTTATAACGCACTAAATAGAGCAGGTATTGAAATACCTTTTCCACAGCTTGATGTACACTTAAAAAAGAAGTGAAAATGAAATTATTTGACAAAAGAATAACTAAAGAAATATTAGGATTTATAATAAAAGATTTCTCTGCACTAGGTTATATTCCTTTTCACTTAATTCTTACAATATTTCTTTTAATTCTAGATTTTTTTCTTTTTACAAAATATGCTCTAACTATGGCACTAACTTATGCGTTTTTATTTATTCTAAGAGCCTCATTTTATATGAAGAGACCAAAAAAAACAAGAAAGTACAAAACTCTTTTAGGTAAAGTTGATTATAATTCAAGATTTAGTGCGCATACTGCAACAAGTTTTTCACTCGCAATAGTAATTGGTTTATCTACAACTGTTCCAATTTTAATTTATTTACTTATTTTTGCAACATTTATTGGTCTATCTAGAATATATCTAAAACAACATTATATAATAAATGTAATAAATGGTGCAATTGTAGGAGTACTAATTGGCCTATTAGTTAATCTAGTCATCTTTTAGTTTTAACTATCTAAATTATAAAATAAAAACAAGAATTCTAAATATAAAAAATAAAAAATTAAGATAGTGTGAAGTCCTTAAAGTTAGGACATAGCTGTGGAATGTTCTCGCTGTTCATCATAAATGGTGTTACAGTTAGTTTGTTAGCGTTAGTGATTTCACAGTTATCTTCGTATGCTCTCCATTTAGAACTTTCCTCTAGTGGAGTCATATCAGTTTGTTCATCATATTTACAAGTCTTTGACCCATTATTTACAACAATTCTGTAAAACACTCCCTCTTCATCTCCTCCTGCTGATCTAACAAGAGTAGCATTACATGCATTACTTCCTGTTGCATTTCCACACCATAGAGCTTGAGCTTCAGTTATTGTTATATCTAAGAATGGACACTTACTAGATACATCAACTTGCTGAGCACCCTGTTCAATAACACCTCTAACTACAATCCAGATAATTCCGATAGCAACTAATACTAATAGAATAATAATTAGGGTTGTAACAACAGTGGACAATCCTCTTTTATTGTTTAGCATCTACACACCTCCTTTTTCCTTTTATTAATTATATTTTATAGAGTTAAAGTCTATATTTAAAGGTTTTTATGTTTTATTAAAATTATTAAGCATCGTGAAATATTCTTTTTTTTCAATAGTTTTGTCATTTTCTCCTAGACTTACACTTTCAGCGAATTTCAAAAATGCCTCTGGTTTATAACCTTGTTTTTTTAAAGAGATTAGTGTTGGAAGTTCTTTATCATCCCAGTCCTTGTACTTTTCACTAATAATTCCTTCACGCATCTTAGTTGTTGATAAAATAAAGTCTTTAAAGTGAACTCTACCAATAAATGCTGCCCAAGGATATTTTTTTCCTAGTACTTTGTAAATCATTTTTTGCCTTTCAGCGTTATCTCTATGGTCCTTTCCTCTAATAATATGTGTCATGCCTAGTTCAATATCATCAACACTTACACTAAGATTCATTAATGGCCACACTCTAAATTTCCTTTTAGTTCTAGGATGGGGGGTGTCATTTATTCTTACTAAAGGAAAATCTCTCATTGCAGGATTTTTATGATTCATTGTTGATTTAAATCTTAAAACAGCCTCGCCCGGTTTATAACTCTTGAACATTTTTTTCCACTCTTTTTGATTTTCTTTAATGCTATTTTTTCTACATGGACATGGTTTTTTCATTTTTGAAAATTCTCTAAACTCGTCTCCTGTGCATGTAAAGACATATGCTTTGTTTAGTTTTATTAGTTTTTCAGAATATTTGTGGTATAAAGTCATTCTGTCTGATTGAATGACAATAATAGATTTAGGATAGAGCCACTTTGCATCATTTTCAATTAATTTGTATGCATTTTTATCAATGTTTTCAGGGTTTGTATCCTCGATTCTAACAATAAATTTGCCACCATACTTTTTTACATAATTAATACAAAGTCCAGCAACAATTGCGTGACCTATATGAAGTGGCCCTGAAGCACTCGGAGCAATTCTCATTACAACACCTTTTTTTACGTTTTCGAGTTCAGGCAGTCCTTCACGAGCCTCACGCTCACTTACTAAGTCTTTTATTTTTTCAAATTCGCTTACTTTTTTCTTTTCTGAAAATTTTTCAACTTCTTTAATTATTTTTAAAATTCTTGGCATGATTTTTTTTATGTCTTTTTTTTCAAGACCGCAAGTAAAAAGTCCAGAAATAACACTTCCAGAATTAACCTTTCCATTATGGGCTATTGCGTTTTTTAGTGCATACGCTTTGATTTGATCGTCTGTAATTTTAGGCATAATTAACTAAAACAAAACACCTTTTTATAATTTTCATCTTAATAAAATTTATAAACAAAACAATTTATTCTTTTATATGCCAAGTGATGTTAACAAGCAAGATATTAAGGATATTGCTACCAATGTGTACTATAGTTTAAGAGATGATATAGGAGTAGGGCAGATAATTGAGTCAGGAAATCTTTTAAGTTTTTGTAAAGAAACTATAGAGCTTTTAGAAATAGGCGGTGTAAAAGGAACAGATATTATGGCATTATTATTAAAATCAGGACACATAAAAAGAGGAGAGGGAGGATATAAGATTAATTCTGAAAATCAAGCATCACAAATATGCTATACTGATACAAGAAGAGAGCTTCCAGGATCTAGAAGACCAAGTATAGAAATTCTTGATGTTCACTTTTATCGTGAGTAAGATTTGTTATAAAGTGTATATCATAGAATATTTTTTCTATTTTAAAATCCAAAACCGTCGTCATCATCCCCAGAAATTTTTTCTTTTAATTTTAAATTAAATTTAACATTATCTTTACCCTTTCTTGTTTTATTCTCCAGTCCAGTAAATGTAGAGTCATTTCTCGTGGTTTTATACATAATATCTGTGTCACCATCATTATCAAGGTCTTGAGCAACCATTGCTTCTATTATTTCATCACTTAAATATTGTACTGCACCCTTATCTTCAAGGCTTGATCCTGTATTTTCTGCTACCTTAATTGCATTTTTGTCTCTTCCACAAACTTTGACTTTACCAGGATAAATTAAATCAGCGCTGCCATTTGCATCAATATCTCCAACTTGTATATCTAAAGGCAAGTATCTTCCTAATATTTTTTCAATTTCAGATTCATCTATGACTATTCCTCTATCAGTTAGATCACCATTAGTGTTTTCTAATTTTCTTAAGTTATTATTTCTATCAAATCAGTAAATATCAAACTTATTATTCCAAGCGTTTTTAACTGGAAAAATATATTTGTCCCCTTTAATACTGGGTTTTTCAGAAACTAGTACAGAATCTTCAATGCTTTTATTTTTTGCAAAATAAAAGTTTCCGTTTCTTACATACATTACTGAGTTTGAGTCAACAGGAACATGATTATATCCTTGATACCATGTGGAATCAACATTTTTTGTTGTTGTATCTGGTTTTGGAATTTTTACCTCAACTGGTTCATAAAAAGGACTGTTTTTCTTTACATCATTTAAATATTGTGGTAGGGCTTTTTCAAATCTAGCTTGAGCTTGTTTTTCTCTTCTATCTAACCAACTTATTCCTTCATACATTCCCCTAAAAGCAAGTATTGTAAGAAGAGTAATTATGCCTGCTTTTGTTTTTTTATTTATTCTTTTTTATTGTCTGTATTAGTTCTTCAAGATCTTCTGAGATAGGAATTATGTCTGAATTATAACCCAAATCTCTTAGAACTTTAATAAATGGAACAGAGTCTGCTCCTTGCAATCTTGAAAATAAAATAGTGCCTTTTGCAGTAATTCTTGGTATTTGATAAAAAATCGGAAAGTCTTTATTAAGCCAAAGTTTTCTTATTCTAGTTTTTGTTCCTTTTTGTACAGAATTGCTTTTATTAAACTCATAAACACCCCCCCATATTTTATGACCCGAAACTGAATCAAGAGTTAATGACGCTTTTTCAGGTTTTATTATCCATAAACTAGATTCACTAGATTTTTCAAATTCAAAATTATTTGATTTTAGACTTCTTTGAAGTTCTTCAAATAATCTAGTTTCTAAAATAGAAGTATTATATGCTGCTTTTACAACATACTTTTTGCGCCAAGAATAAAATTCTGGTTCTTTATATGTAAAATATTGTTTTAAAGCTCTTTCTCCTTCAAGTGTTTTTTTAAAATTGATTTTCATTTTTTATATAATTTTTAGCTTAATTTTCTTGATATTTTAATGAAATTTTTGTTTATAAACCTTGCTATATGTAACTACTATAAAAAAGTGATAAATTGAGTGGTGGTATCTAGTACCCAACACCCATTTTTCTCTCAATTAATTCAAGGCGCTGTTCAATTTTATATATAGAATTTGATAGTTCTTCAAGTCTTGTTGTAATATCTTGAAGTCTTTTAGCTAGTTTTTTTCTTTTTTGTTCAGGTGTTGAAAAGTCTCTAGATTCATATAACTCACTTGTTGGCTCAATATTTGTTGCTGGAGATGTTGTAGTTGAATTATTGTTTCCGAAAAATGAAAAAAAGCTCCCACCAGTTGATTCACCAGAATTAGTGGTTGTTGTAGGTGTTGTAGAAGGAGCATTTGGATCTGCTAGATCTGATTTAATTTCATCTGCTCTTTGTTGTTGCTTACGCATCCTCTCACCTAGATCAATAAAATCTGCTTTTTTCTTTCTTTTAAAAAACGCCATAATCAACTTAAGTTTAAGAACTATTTAAGGGTTTTGGGAAAAATAAAATTATTTTAAATAAGGTTTAGCCCAAGATCCTAGTTCTCCAACTTGATCATACATTTTAAGAAGAAAACTATCTCCTTTCTCTAAGAAGCTTGCCAGATTATCCATATAAAAGTTTATTTCTTGCATTTGTTTGCTATCTTGAGTTAAGAGACCTGTATATTCTTGTTCAGTTAGTGACCTATTCTCAAATTTTTCTAAGATAGCAGGTATAGTTTTTTCAATTCTGTCTTGATCATATTGCTTACTTCTCAAATCATTCCTAGAATATTTTCTCTGATATCTAATATTAGTTCTCTCTTCAATTTCTTCTCTAAGTAATTTTGAGTCTCTTAAAATTCCTACTAGATTTGAATAAACTAGATCATTTTGAATCCTTTCTTTGTATTTCTTATTTTCCATTAACTGAATCTCTGAATCTGTGTATCTTTTTGTCTTTTCAGCATTTTCATAAATCTCTTCCATCTGTTCAGCAATGCTTTCGAGTTTTCTTGTTTTGTTCCAAATTCTGTTAGAGATTTTTTCTTTTAGCTTCCATATTCTATCCATTTTATTTTTCTCCAATTATTTACTTACTAGTGGTAATAAAAGTATCATATATTAAGTTTATCAGGCTATTTTTTTACAAAACATAACCTTTAAAAGCATTATAGATTTTTATTATTAAAATGGATAGTAAAGATAAAAGAATGCTCTATGAACTCTCAGAAAATGCAAGAGAATCTAGAAATATGTTAGCAAAAAAAGTTAGAGTGTCAAGAGAGGTTCTGGATTATAACATAAAGAAACTTCAGAAACAAGGAATTATCCAGGGATTTCAAGCTAGAATTAACATATCGAATTTTGTTTATGGAGGATATATCCTCCTTATTCAGTCATTAGGGTTAAATAAGGAAACAGAAAATAACCTTTTAGTTAAAATAAAAGATAAGGGCAATACTCAGTATATTGGTAGATTAGGAGGAGGATATGATTACATAATAGGATTTACTGTTAAAGACCTCCTTGACTTATCAGATTATGTTGCTTTTATTAATTCAGCATTTTCAAATAAAAAATCAAAAATGACCTTTCTAACTATGGTTAGGGAGTTTAAAGATTCTTTTAAGAGTGTATTCTCAGTTAAAGATGAGTTAAATAATTTAGTAAGCATGCCTTGTATAAAAGAGAAAATAAAAACAGATAAAATAGATAATCTAATATTGGAAAAACTTGGAAGTGATTGCACAATTCCTTCATGGAAAATTGCAGATATTTGTAAGATAACTGATGTTGCAATAAGAAAGAGAATAAAGAGATTAATTGAGAGAAAAATAATTTTAGGATTTAGGACAATGGTTGACTTAACAAAGTTAGGATATGAGCCTAATTTTTTATTTCTTAAATTAAACGTGAAAAATAAAACCGATGAAGAAGAATTAATAAAATATTTTCAGAAAAATAAAGAGATAACTTATGTAACTAAGTTAATAGGCCAGTATGATTACTGTATTACTTTTTTATCAAAAGGTAATTTAGAATTAAATGAATTTATAAAAAATTTAAGGGGTAGGTTTAAAGATATAGTGTCAGTTGAAAGCTTTCATCTTTTTGAAATGATTTACCACACACAACTAGCCAAGGGATTTTTGTAATCTTTTTAATGCTTTTTTATTGTGTGGCCATTTAATCAAATTAATAGATTGATCAAAACTACACCACTTATACTCAGAATGCTCATTAGGATCCAGAGTTATTTTAACTTTTAGATCAATTTCAAAGCCAAAACAAAATGATTTTTTATCTGGTTCATTTTCTAAAATAAAGTCATAAAATCCTTTTTCTACTCTCAAAAAATCTTCTATCCCTGTTTCTTCAATGACTTCTCTTTTTGCTGCATCTAGTTCACTTTCTCCCTCTTCGACTCTCCCACTAACTGGCTGCCAAAAACCACCACGTGATGGGATGCGTTTTAATAACAAGTATTCATAATTGTCTTTGTTCTTTCTAAAAATAATTGAGAGTATTGCTTTTTTCATTATTCCACATATCCTCCTTTTTGAAGATCCCAAAGCTTCTTGTATTCTCCTCTACGCTTAATTAAATCCTCATGTTTTCCTTGCTGAATTATTTCTCCATTCTTTAATACAATAATTCTATCTGCATTCATAATTGTTGAAAGTCTGTGAGCTATAATTATTGAAGTTCTTCCCTTTAAGAGTTCTTTTAGTGCTTGTTGAATCTCGTGCTCAGTTTCACTATCTAGTGAGCTTGTAGCTTCATCTAGTACTAAAACTTTTCTATTAGCTAAAAGTGATCTAGCAATTGATACTCTCTGCTTTTCTCCTCCAGATAATCTTACTCCTCTCTCACCAACTATTGTGTTTTCATGCTTTGGAAAATTTTTAATTATCTTTTTTAGTCTAGCATACTCTATAGCTTTTAATATTTCTTCTCTTCTAGCACCGAGTCTAGAAAACTTTACATTGTTGTATAGTGTATCGTCAAATAAAATACACTCTTGTGGAACAATTCCAGTCTGGCTTCTAACTGATTCTTGCTTAAAGTCTCTAATATCTTTTCCATCAATCAAGATTTTACCTTTGTCTACATCATAAAATCTATTTAGGAGTTTTACTAGAGTAGTCTTACCTGATCCTGAATGTCCAACTAGTGCAACTTTTTCATTTGGTTTTATTTTCAAATTAAAGTTTTTGAAAATTTTTCTTTTGCCATATCCAAAGTCAATATTTCTAAACTCAACTGAACCTTTTCTTATAATTAGGTCTTTAGCTCCAGGTTTATCTTTTATCTCATTACTTACCTTACCATACTCAAATAAATCTTGAAAGTCAGCCATTGATCTATAAAATCCTCTCATGCCCCATACAAATCCAAACATTGGACCAACTACATTACCATATATTGTGTAAATGAATACAAGGGTTCCTATGGTAATCTCTTTAGCTAAAAAGCTCATTAGTGGAAAATAAATAAGTAATAGTGTTCCTAGACTCAAAATAAAAATTTGTCCTGAATCAAACCATCTAAAATAATCCCAGTATCTAACAAGACTTTTTCTTGTTTTCTCACTTGTTTTATCATATCTTTTAGATATGTTTTTTTCTTTTCCATAATACTTAATAGAATCTACATTAGTAAAAACATCTCCAATAAAGCCTTTTTCTCTATCTTGGTTATCATTAAAAACTAGTTTTGAACTCTGTTGAACATGCTGAATATAAAAGCTATAACTAACAAAAGCAATAGTTATTCCAACAATTACTAAAGCCGGACCAATACTAAAATAAGCTAGAGATACTCCTACAACTACCAACTGAAATATTAGTGGGGCAATATTATAAAGGACTATATCAGTCATATTTTCTACTGCACCTGATCCTCTACCTAATCTAGAAATTAGTGAACCAGTTTTATGTGTAGTGTGAAAGTTATGATCAAGTCTTAAAATATGATTAAAATATCTTATTTTAACATCTTGAATAAGTTTAGAGTCTAGTCTATTCATTAAGTGTATAGATATCCACTTTCCTACTACTCTTGTAATTGATACTACAATATAGATTAGCGCTATTACTAGTAAAGTCTGTACAAATATGTCTTTAGGTATTAAATCTTCTAAATACAATGACCCATCATCAATAAGCCACTTAAATAAAAATTTATCAACAACTAGTAAGGCTTCAACTATTAAAATTGTAGTCATTAAAGAGAAAAATAATCCCTTTCTTCTCTTTAAAACTTTCCAGTATTCACTAATATTGTACTTAAAGTTTATCTGTTCTCCGCGTCTATTTTTCATTTTACTTATCCTACACTATGTTTATATAGTTCAAGACCCTTGATTTCTTATGGAAAAAAGAATTGTTTTGGGCAATTCTTTGCTCGATTTCAAGGAAATTGAGTATGATGAAGATGATTCTGACTTATCAGTAGATGAAGAAGACCCTAACGAAAAAGATTGATTTATGTATAACATAGTTACGACATTTACCAATAAGTGATAAAATCTTATGACCTCAGCCTAATCCGGGAGGTTTACTGCGACTAATATTCTTTAAAAAACTAAAATAGCTTTTTAAAGCTTTTTGTTAGTGTTTTTTCTAATAGAAAATTTTATATAATATACTACTTTTTATTTACCATAAAGATATTTTTTCTAGAATTTATTTTGTTTTTCAAAGATTTTTTAAACTATGTGTGCTTATTTTTTTATATAAAAAGATGGCAGGTGTAAAGACTATTCATGAGATAATTGAAGAAGTTAGTCCTTATTATAAAAAAAAAGGGGAGGCTGAGGCAGTTCATACTCTATCTTATGAGTCATCAACTGAAACGCTTGAACCAGTTTATTTTTTTGTTCTTGATTTAATGGAGGATTTTGGATTAAGCCCAGAAAAATTAGTTGATAATTTTTCTTCATCACCGGGTTCAGGTCATTTTTCAGAGCTTCAAGGAAAAGCAACTGCAATGCAACAGCAAGGATCAAAAATTTTGGGCGATGTAAATACAGTTTTGCGTAGTGTTTTAAATATTATTTATGATCTTAAGGACTTTTATATGCGTCTTCAAGCATACGATGACTTGAATTCTAAGGATAAAAATAAGAGTGCAGCAGCACGGCTTTCACTAAAACAGTTATGGATGGATAAAGTTGATTATACTTCAAAAGGAAATTCTTCAATTAAAGCAATGGCTTTAGGTCAAGCAGGAATGCAGACACTAATGGATGCATTTTTGGCTGTTGAAGATGAGAGTCTTAATGGACCTGATGGTAAAGAAATTGATCTTAACGAGAGAATTAAGAGAATTGTAAAATCACGTATTATAGAATTTAATTACTGGATAAAACAGTCTGAAAAAGAATTAAGAAAAAGATTTGAATTAGAAAAAAATTATCTTAGAAGTCAGGTTAATGCACTAAAACTTTATTCTCGTTGGGCAAGACCTTATCTGCTTGCAGCATCTAGATTAGAAAGTAAAGACCATGGCAAAAATCCACATTTAGTTAATGTATTTAATACAATAATGTTAGAATTAACTCTTTTAGGAAAAACTAGTGCTAAAATTAAAGAAGCAGCTCTTGAAGGCAGTTTACCTAAAGAATTTACTAGTGAAAAATTTCTTAAAAATTTAGAAAAAAATGGTAGAACATATTATTCAGTCTTACTAGTTGATTTTAAATTTAGAGGAATTCCACAAAGAGTAGCACAGCAGTCACACTTTGCTTTTGGAGGAAGAGCAGAAATTACTTTTAGAGGATATGCACTTAATGATGATGAATTAGCTAAATTATATGAAGAATTAGATAAGTCTGATTTAGAATCAGTTTTAGGTTTGGTTGAAGGTGTTTCAGGAGATAGTCTTAAACAAATGCAAGAAGAAATTGATTTTTTCTTAGAAGGAATGAAACCTGAAGAAGAGAAAATTGAAAAAAAATCAGCTGATACTTCAAATCCTTTTTTAGCTTTAGTAGGATATTATGATAAAGAAAAAAAGACTGAAAAAAAGAAAGATGATACTGAAGAAAAAAAAGAAATTGTTGTAAAAAAAGATAACTGGATTGAATCTGAACATTTAAGACCTTTAGCAATTGGTGCCGTTGCAGGCGAAGAAGGATTAGCCTTTAAACTTTTTACAATTTATAAAAAAGCTCATGGCATGGCATCATATCTATAAACCTAAGAATTATTTTTTAATTGAACAGTATTAGGGATTTTTTCTCTGTAGCACTAATAACTTTTTTTCTTCAACAACTTCCTTACACTCTTTATTATCAAGTTTTATTACCATAAGAGTAATTCCTATTATTTCAAGAAGTATTCCTGCAATTGATGCAGTTGATGAGAATTTTGGACCAATAACTACATCTCCTACAATTGGGGTTCCTAAATAGGAATTAAGAATAATAAAAGCACCTATTACAAATATTACAAATCCAAGACCCTTAACAAGTGTCTTTTTTGTTGAAAATGTTATTGGTGATGTTGGACCTTGAGCCTTTACTTTTCTCTTTTTTTCCATACTATATGCATGTATCTTATATTTATAAGTTTAATTAAATAAAATTTATATATTTAAAACACTATGTAATGCTATGAAAAATAAGCAAGATGAAGAACTTGTTGAAGGAAAAATTATAGAAGATACTCAAGAAGTTGATGAAGAAGAACCAGATCTAGAAGATGTTGTTTTAGGTGATTCTCAACTGGATTTATCCCAAGTTCAAAATCTTTCTCATCAATCAACTTCGCCTGTTTTAGATACTGTTGCTGTTGCACCCCATGTTATTGGTCTTGAACATGGAATAGCAAATGAACCAGCGCACACTCCTGTAGAAGAGGATACAAGTGACCCATTTAAGTATAATATTAGGGGAGGAAAAGATGATGAAACAAAATATGTTTCAAGTGATGCTCAAATTAGAACTTCTCCAGAAAGAGTAGATGCAGTAAATATTGGCAGAGTTGATCCGATAAGACCTAACCAAAATATTCCAAATAATCAGGGAGCATTTTTTACATCAACCCATAATAAGAATAATGGAAATGAAGGCATTGAAAAATATACAATGCCAGAAAATCAAGATATTGATTCAGCAGGAAGAAACCAGTTTAAAAAAACAGATATGAAGTATGATCCAAAATTGCCTAAACATTAACTATATAAATTAATCTAAACTTTATTACTTATGGGAAAAAAGGGGTCATATACTATTGAAAATATTTATCAAGGAGGATATTCTTCATTTAAACCTACTCCTCTTGGTTCAAGTAGTTATCCTATTAAGACTGGTGATCTGGGTCTAACTCTAAATCCTCAAACAATGAATCAGTTAAAAGAGGTTTCTGATAAAACCAGTACTGGTATTAAACATATAGAAATGGAAGCACTAAGTCCTGAGTTTTTTGATAATATTCCAAAACAACAACTAAAAGAAATTAATCGTCTTAATAAATTAACTGGAGTTAGTGTGTCAGTTCACGGACCAGTAATAGATACTACAGGAGTTGATCCTAGAAGAGGCGGATTTAGTGAAGCAGATAGAGTTTTAGCTGAAAAAAAAGTTTTTAAGACTCTAGCTAGAAGTAATGAATTAAATCCTGATGGAAATATTCCTGTAAATTTTCATTCTGCTGAAGGTCTGCCAGGTTCAGAATTTGGACCCGTTCGTGGAAAAGAAGGAGAAAGAGTTTATAAAAAAATAATTGCTGTAAATAAAGAGTCAGGTAGACTAGTTCCACTTGAAGAAGAAGAGAGATTTTATCCTGGGGGTAAAGGTGGAGACATAAAACATAAAGTTTATACCCCAATGAAAAACTTAGAAATTCTTAATGAAAGTGAGTGGGATAATTCACTCTCCCAATTATTTTTTAATAAAGAGAGGGCTGATGAATTATTAAATAAAAATGCACCAGTAATAGAGCATTTAATGAAAGGAATACAAGAAGGAAAATATGAGGCAAAAGATATTCCAGAAGTTCAACAAAAAATACTAAAAAGAACCCAAGATGTTCAGGTTTATTTAAGTGATTTACATAAACAAGCAAATTCTCTTTTTTCTAAAGCATATAAATATGGTAATGATGAGCAAAAAAAGAAACTAAAACAACTTTCAGAACAATATTCTCAAGAACTAGAAAAAGCCCCAAACATTTTTGGTGAGTCTCAGGCAATGAAAAATCTTTTAATGGGTTTGCAAGAGACTGATAAACAAGGTAGAGCGCTTCTTGCACCAGTTATGCATGTTCCAATTGAAGAATTTGCATTAGAAAAATCATCTCAGACTTTTGGCAATGCTGCATTTAAAGCATACCAGGAGTTTGGAGAAAGAGCACCTGCTTTAGTAATTGAGAATCCTCCTGCTGGTTTTGCACTTTCAACAGGTGAAGACGTAAAAGAACTAGTTGATAAGTCTAAAGAGCAATTCATAAAAAAAGCAATTGAAGAGGGAATGAGTGAGAGAAAAGCAAAAAAAGCTGCTGATAAATTAATTGGAGCAACTCTTGATGTTGGGCATATGAACATGCTCAGAAAGTATGATTATTCTGAAGAAGATATAGTAAAAGAATCAACCAAAATGGCTCCAGTTTTAAAGCATGTTCACTTATCAGATAATTTTGGATTTGAGCATACTGAGCTTCCTATGGGAATGGGAAATGTTCCATTTAAAAAAATTATGGATAAATTAGGAAAAAAAGGTTTTGAAGCAAAAAAGATTATTGAGGCAGGTCAGTGGTGGCAGCAGATGGGTGGCGCACCACTAATGGCTACTTTAGAGCAAGTAGGACCTGCAATGTATTCAGGAAGAGGTGGACCTTATTGGAACCAAAATATTGGTTTGCAACAAGATTATTTTGGAGGATACGGCCTTATGCTTCCACAAATAAATTATGAAACATTTGGTGCTGGTTTTAGCCAACTTCCTGCTGAATTAGGTGGACAGAGAATGGGTGGAGCAGGATCAAGGATGAGTGGAAGACCTATGGAGTAATAAGAATAATAGTATATAATTACTCATATCCAGTAACTTTTAAAAACTTGAAAAACATAAATACAATATAAAAGATGGTGAAAAAGAAAGTTTCTAAAAAAACTAAGAAGAAAACTTCTAAAAAGCAAGTTAAGAAAAAAAAGACTGATAACAAAAATTCTGAAGAAAAAGGCCTATCAAAAAAAGATTATCCTACACTTAATCTCAAAACAGAAAGTGATATTGCAATGGATTTTGCAGTAAAAGCTTATAAAAAATTTGATAAAGTTATAAAGTCAATAGTTTTGTTTGGTTCAGTTGCTAAAGAGGAATCAGTTGTAGGCTCAGACATTGATATTGTAATAATAATTGATGATGTAGCAATTAAGTGGGATCAAGAACTTATTGCTTGGTATAGACAAGAACTTGATAAGTTACTCAGAAGAAATCCATATAATCAGAGCCTTCACATAACAACAGTTAAATTAGGAACATTTTGGGAAGATGTAATGCGTGGAGATCCTACTGTTATAAATATGTTAAGATATGGGGAAGCAATGATTGATCATGGTGGATTTTTTGAACCACTAAAAAGATTACTTCTTTTAGGAAAAATTAGGCCAAGTCCTGAAGCAATTTATGTTAATCTTCAGCGTGCACCAATGCATCTAGCTAGAAGCATTCAGGCTGAGTTGGGTGCGATTGAAGGTCTTTTTTGGGCAATGGTTGATAGTGCTCATGCAGCACTGATTGCAATAAATGTTTTACCACCCTCACCAGAACATCTAGCTGTAGATTTACGTGAACACTTTGTTTCTACTGGAAGACTAAAATCTCAGTATGTTACATGGTTTAAAGATTTACTAATTTTACATAAGAAAATTTCTCACGGACAAATAAAAGACTTACAAGGTGTTGAAATTGATGCATGGCAAGATAAAACTAGAGAATTTATTGATGTCATGGCTAGACTAGTTAATTCTACTTTTAGTTAAAAATATTAAATAAAAAAAATAAAAAAAAATTATTGTGAATTGTTGTTTTCAGGTTTTTTCAATACAGTTTCAAGGCTTCTTGAATTAGCTCTAGCATTAAGTGCTAGTGCTTCTGAACCTTTTGTATCTCCAAGATATTCTTGAAATGATTTGAGTAACTCAGCAACTCTTGGATCATTAGCAACTTCGTGAACTGATTTGTCACTTATTGCTGGATCAATTTCACCCTCGTAGTTCATCTTTTTAGCTATGTCACTAATCTTAAGATTGTAGAATGAACCACCTTCTCCAAACATTGCTGTGTAAGCAACATCAACGATTTCACCATCACTTACAATTCCTGAATATGCTCTTCCACCTTTTGCAACAACTTGCAGTGATTTAAGTGCATGAGCTTTTCCGGCAATACCTTTTCCAGAGTCAGAATTTACCCCTCTTGTATAAATGTGAGCGTATGAAGCAGAATTTGTTCTTTTGCCATAGTCGCCCTCTTCTACAATTTTGGCTCCAACTAAGTCAAGCATACCGTCATTAAAATTATCTAAAGCGGCATTGTAAGCTGCGTCATTATCAGGTTTTTCGTCTGTCATTTTTGTTTAAATGATTAAATTTAGTTAATATTTATAAGAGTGATTTCTTTATAAATCTTTCTATTGTCACCACTAATAAAAAGTAACAAATTAAGCATATAAATGCCTAATAAGGCTTTATCAAGCTTTATAAGTATTATTTAAAAAGGCTTTTTAAAGTTATATCAAGCCTTAAAAGAGCTAATTTTTGGTTTTTTCAACAAGTTCTATCTTTGTTTTGCATGGTAGTTTAGGCTTAACTTGTTTTAGAACAGTCCTAGCAAAATTTGCTGCTTTTTTGTTTCCAACTGCCACAAAAAATATCTTACTTCCAGGTTTAACAATTGCTGCTTTTCCCATACTTTTACCGTATGATAACTGCATTCCTGTCTGCATTCTATCAGCTCCAGCACCTGTAAGCATCTTATTTTCTCTTTGTACATGGTGTGGAAAAGGAATAACTCTAAATACATACTGGCCTGATAACTCTTTATTTATCTTTTTATTAACAAACTGCCTGCATGCTTCAAGTGCATTATGCCTTACTTGAGCTTTTTCAGTGGAGATTAGTGTCAACTCAAAAGGTAATTTTCCTTCATTAACAAGTGTTTCTTTACCCATACTAAATTTGACAATTTTTTGTTGTGGAACTGTCTTAATAAAAGATTTTTGTCTCTTTTTACTTATTCTAGTAAAGGGTACTACATGTTTTTTTGAATACGCATTTGCTTTTCTTAGACTTGCCATTTTTAAGCTACTTCCCTCCCAACAGGAATTAGATAAATTGTTTGAAATCCTGGGTTTTTTCTTCCTTGAATTAATTTAAATACATTTTCTAATGTTTTTTTGCCCATAAATTTGCCTGCTATTTCCATTGGAATACCTCTTTTATTTACAAATGTTGGAGCATTTCTATTTTGGCTGTATCCAACAACTGCAAAAGTATCGCTTGGTTTGAAATTATCTGGGTTGAATTTTTGAGTATATCCTGTTTGTCCATCCATTAAGTAAACGTCTGGAGCATCAGTTAAATTTCCTGAAACTGGCACAATTGGTGCACAAGTAAGAGACCTTTTTGGAAGATCTTCTTTTTTTTCATAATTTCTTTTTATATCAATAATCATTTTATTTCTACCTTTGTTGTTATTGCTTGACCAGGTAGCCCTTTTTCAAAAATTGCTCTAACAACACCTTTATTTCCATGTGCACCTCTAATTTT
>CAZPVF010000006.1:0-1894 GCA_964589955.1 Candidatus Woesearchaeota archaeon | reverse complement strand
TCCATTTATTATTTTACCTGCTGGACTTTTCCAACTAACTTTTTTTCCTACAAACTTTTCAGCGTCCTTTTTTGTTTTTACTTTTTCAATTTCAATTAGGAAGTGTCTCTCTTTTATAGTATGTCTTCCTCTTCTAAATTGAACTACAATTCCGTTTGTCATAGTATTAATATTGATGATATTTAATTTATAAAGCTTGCCTTTATTTACTCAACTTTGTCTACATTGTATTAAAATTACTAGATTGAGAAAATTACTTCATTATTACCCACGTCTAAAATCCCATTAGCAACTTTTCTGTATTTGATTATTTTTAATGGAATTCCATAAACATATTGGCTTTTGGCAGGTTGAGCCTGATAGCAATCTCACCGCGTCTAGCAAAAATAATGATAAATTTATCTCATCTGAAGCACTTAAAAAAAATCTTTTTGTGACTGGATCTTCTTGAAGATCAATAGAGTTTCTTCCTTCTTTATCTATAGAAAATGCAACATCTCCGTTTTCTAAATTTTCAATTCTATAAATCACATTTGGTAGTTTTGTCATTTTTATTGTTTTGATATATTATAAAAAGCATTTCTTATTTCTAAATATAATTTTTTTGCAGCAATATATTGCTGATACAAATCTCCTCTCTCACCATTTTTCCAATCCTTTTCACTAATTTTTTGTGTTTGAAGTGAAATTTTTAGTGTATTTAAAATACTTAATTGGTTTAATTTTGTTTCTAGTTGATTATCTTTCTCTACTGCTTTTTTAAATTCAGGATTTTGTCTAATTATCTCAATATATTCACTAAGTGTTTTTGAAAATAGTGCACTTATTCCTGCTTTAAATATTGGGCTAGAAAAAGGTTTATTATGTCTAGTTCCATCTTTACCTAAAAAAGCATCGCATAGGTCTCTCTGAATTGTATCAGAATTTTTTGGGTCTAGATAAAAGTCTAATTGATTAAACCAAGTTTTTATATCTGTCATTGTAAATACTCATACAAAATTCCCTTTTTAAACTTTTCCTCATGTTACCACCCTTTAGTTACGTAATAATTACAATTAGTTAAGCTTATAAACAAGTTTTGATTATACTAAATATGGCAAAAAAGGTTGATACAACTATGCCTATTTTAACCCATATTTTGGGTTTACTAACAGGTTTTCTAGGACCACTAATAATTCTTTTAGCAGTAGATGATAATAATGCAAAAAATCACGCAAGATATGCACTAAATTGGCAACTTAGTTTAATGATTTACATAATTATTTCAATTGTTTTGCTTTTTGTAGTAGTAGGAATTTTCTTAATGATTGCTTTATTTATACTAGACTTAATATTTTGCATAATTGCTGCAGTAAGAGCTGGGGAAAATGAACTTTACCAGTATCCTCTTTCAATTCCTTTTTTTAGATAAAGAGTAAGATTATTCTAGAATTATAATTTCCCTTCCAACTACTTTATCAATTCTGTACTCTTTTATAGGTTCATTTATGAGTTTTAGTTTTGTTTCATCTAGAATTCTTGCTATATTACATCCAATCCTCTTTTTTCCTACAGTCTTAATAAAAGGTGCACTAAATACAATTTCCCCCCTTATATTTTTCTTTAAATTATTTAGAACTCTAATCATCAAACTTTCAAATTTATATAAAATCTTTTTTGCAACCGTAATTTTAACAGCTTTTGTTAGTGTCTCACCTAAATCAGGCTCACTAACAATCACATCTCCAGATATTCCTTCAACCTCACCAGAATCTCCCATAATTAACTTATAATTCTCTTTTTTAAAATTATGATAACCTAGATTTTGAATGCTACCATTAATAGCCTTCTTATCAATATCTATTCCTACTACTTTAATATTTTGAAGTAGTGCTTCACTCAGTATTACTCCGAT
>CAZPVF010000005.1:0-21843 GCA_964589955.1 Candidatus Woesearchaeota archaeon | reverse complement strand
TTGATAGGAAGATAATATTATCTTTGGTGATTGTAGGATTTCACCAAAGCCAATATTAATAATCTTTATAAATACCAGCCAATTAATTTTTTAATGGTTAGTAGTGAAACTATAAATGAGGTTGATGGGGCTAAAGTAAAAGAGGACTTAAAAAGAATAGAGGCAATTTTGTTTGTTTCAGGAAGATTTCTTAATATGCAAGATCTTATATCACTTTCAGATTTAAATCCAATTGTTATTAGGGATCTTTTAGATAGATTAAAAGAGAAGTATGAAAATAGTGATACTGCATTAAGGGTAATTGAGAAGAGTGATATGTGGAAAATGGATGTAAAGAGTGAATATTCAGATGTTATTAATAAAATTGCTACAGGTTCGGCTGAATTTAGCAAAGCAGAACAAGAAACTCTTGCAATAATTGCTTATAAACAGCCAATAAAGCAGTCAGTAATAATTAAAATTAGAGGAAACAAAGCTTATGATCATATAAAGAAGTTTGTTGATTTGGGGTTATTAAAGAAAAAAAAGATGGGGCATACAAATGAATTAAGTTTGTCTGAGGAGTTTTATGATTACTTCAATGTTGTTGAAGGAAAATCTATAAAAAAAGAGGGGGAAAAAATAAATGATGAGGAAGAAACCTAATGAATTTTATAGATATAGTGTTTTTTGTATACACTTTTGTAGCACTTTATATGATAGTATTAATGATCATAATATATTTGTCAAATAGGGGGCGTATGTTTAATTATCCTAAGGGAAAAATTGAACCAGTTAGTATTGTTATGTCTTGTTGGAACGCTAAGCATAATATTGGTAATGCAGTTGACAGGATGTTTTCACTAGATTGGCCAAAAGATAAGTTGGAGGTAATTGTTGTTGATGATTGCTCAACTGATGGAAGTCAACAAGTGATAAAAGAGTATGCTAAGAAATATAAAAATTTTAAATATATTTTAAGAAAAAAAAATTCAGGAGGTGCAGCAACTCCCCAAAATGATGGAATAAGAATTGCCAAAAATGATTATATTGCTGTTGCTGATGATGATTCTTTTCCAGAAAGTGACGCACTTAAAAAAATGATAGGATTTTTGCAAAAAGATAAAAAAGTTGGTGCTGTTACTTGTTCAGTTTTGGTAAAAAAACCTAAAAAATTTATTGAAAAAATTCAAGCAATTGAGTATGTTGTCATTAGTTTTGGAAGAAGACTTTTAGATTTTGTTGATTCTGTTTATGTTACACCAGGCCCTTTTGCTCTTTATAGGAAAAAAACACTAATTGAAGTTGGATTGTTTGATAAGGATAATATGACTCAAGATATTGAAATTGTTTATAATCTTATGTCAAAAGGATATAAAGCCAGAATGGCTCTTGATGCACGAGTATACGTTGATTCACCTAAAAAATTAAGAGGTTGGTGGAGGCAGAGGGTTAGGTGGAATATTGGCGGAACTCAGACTCTAATAAAGTATAAGAATAAGCTTTTTAGAAATGGTATGTTAGGACTTTTTGTTATTCCTTTTTTTAGTTCATCTTTATTTATTGGTGTTTTTGGTATTGGTTTATTTCTTTATCTTACTATTAGGAGAGTTATTGCTACTTATTTTACTACTACTTATTCTGTATCTGCTGGGACTGCTTTATTTTCTTTATCCGACATTAGTTTTAATCCTACTGTCCTTAATTATTTTGGATTTGCACTGTTTTTATTAGGGTCATTTTACATATTTTTTGGCATCATTACAATGAGGGAGTGGAAGAAGAGATATATTAATTTTTATTCAATGATTATTTTTTTGACTGTATATCTTACTTTATTTCCACTTAATCTAATTGATGCTTTATTTAGAATGGCTATTGGGAAGTATTCTTGGTAGCATATAAATTTTTATAAAATACTAGGGGGTATGAATTTTATGGTGAGTTCAAAGCATGCTTTTTGGCAGGCCTTACTAGTTACTATTGCATTATTCTTAATAGGATTGTTTTTAGGTATGGCAATTGAAGGATCTAGACTTAATACAATAGAAGATTTTTATGCAGAATCAGAGATATCTTTAATGGATATACTGGCATTAAATGAGTTAATTACAACAGGAAATTATAGTTGTCAAGATATGATACATTCTAATTTGCTATTTGCTGATAGGATTTATGAGGAAGCAATAATACTTGAAGATTTTGAAAATGCAGGCCAACTAACTGATGATTTTAAGTTAGCTCATAAGAGATATGATTTATTAAGAACATTTTTATTAATAAATTCTGAGAAAACTAGGGAGTTATGCAAGGGAAATTTTAATGTTGTTGTTTATTTTTATGAGCAAGAAACTGAGGATTTAGCACAGAGAGCAACACAAAATGTATGGTCAAAAGTATTGTTTGATTTAAAGCAGAAAAAAGGAGCTGATGTGATACTAATACCAATTGCTGCAAATGGAGGATTACATAGCGTAGATTCAGTAGTTTCGCAGTATGATATAAAGAGATTTCCTGTTATTATTATTAATGGACAAGTTATTGATGAATTGAAATCTGTTGAGGAATTAGAGGATTATTTAATATAACTTCCACTATACAAATCTTAAAAAAGAAGATTATTGTGTGTCTTTTTATGACAGAGTGCTTTAGATGTGGTAAAGAGCAAGATTCATCACGATTTTTTGATGTTATTTCTGATGAAGGGATTGTAAAAATATGTCCTGAATGTCAGGATTCTGAAAAGTTGCCTGTGTTGAGAAAGCCAACTACTTATCAACTTAAGGAGGCTGAGGCTGGAGGAACTGTTTATGAGAGATTATCTTCTATTGCTGGGCTTAATGCTAAAGAGCATTTAAAGAAATTTCATCCTGATGAAGCTAAAAAAGTTGAGGAAATGAAAAAAACTGAGACTAGTTTAAGAGAGCTTGTTGATAAGAATTATGAAAGTAAAATTGAGACTAAAATTGAAGATAAAAAAATTAAAGAAGACTTAGTAAATAATTTTCACTGGATAATTATGAGGGCAAGAAGGCATAGAAAATTAACTCAAGCACAGTTTGCTAAAGAGATTGGTGAGTCTCAGAACGCAATAAAAATGGCTGAGCAAGGAGTTTTGCCTGAGGATGAATATAGGCTTATTAGGAAAATCCAGGCATTTTTAGGTATAAAGTTAATGAAAAAAGATTTAAAAACAGATATAACTGCTAAATCTGAAGAGTTATTTGATGGAATTAGTTCTAAAGAACTGACAATTGGAGACTTAAAAGATATGAATACTGTAAAAGAAAGCCAAGAGATTGTTGAAGAAATGGAAGAAGATGTTGAGCTTAATACTGAAAAAAAATCTTTTTTTAATAAAATATTTAAAAGAAGAGAAAAACAACCAAAAGAGGTTGAGGAATCAATAATTCTTGATGAAGAAGTTGATATGGATAAGTAAAACTTTATCAAAAGCTTTTTAAAGTATATACGAGACAACTAGTTATGGAAATTAAGATATTGAAATCTGAAAAAGACGAAATAGAAGTAGAAATTGAGAGTTTAACTATCGCTGAAATACTGAGAGTTTATTTAAATCAGGATTCTAATGTTAGTTTTGCAGCGTGGAAAAGAGAGCATCCAACTAAAAGCCCTATACTTAAGATTAAGACAAAAGGGAAGACTGCTCAAAAAGCATTAAAGGATGCAGTAATTAAAGTTACAAAAGATCTTGATAATATACTAAGTGATTTTAGCAAATTAAAGTAATTCTGGATAATAAAATGGGAGAAGACGAAAACAACTTTTTGGACGCGGAAGGTGATGAATGGGATGTAATTTCTGGGATAGGAAGTAGAAAAGATTTGAGTGAAGTAGAGATGAAATTAGTTGCTGATCTTCATGAGATTTTTAGAGGGGATTTAACTATGGCTTCAGATGTGACAGACATTCCTGCTAGTACTTTTATTGATATTTGGAAAAGAGATGGAAAGAGATTTTATTTTGATGCAATAGAGTATGATGAGCAAATATCTTTAATAAAAGGAGCACATGGTCTTTATGGTGGAAATGCAGATAAAGCTGGAGCAGATCTAGGATTTAAACCAAGATATATATTTGATGTTTGGAAAAAGGCAGGTTTAGAAGCTGTTGATCGTGGAACTCCAAAAGGAAAACCAAGATATTTTTGGAGTAAAAAATGACAATAATTCTTATTAAATCTAAATTAAGATTAGTTTCATGAGTTCAAGACAAATTTCTTTTAAACAGAGCACAATCGATAGGGTTGTGCAGTTAGGAAAGCATTTTGAAGGAAGAGTTTATTTTATTAAAAAAGAAATTAATAATCGAAGGTTAAATTATTATTATATTAGAAAAATACTTGCTGAGCATAATTTACTTCCTGGTTTAGTACGTCATCCTGTATATAGGGGTTGTTTTAGTGCCTTTGATTATTTTGCAAAGCATTATCAAAGATATAAAAATTTAGAAAGAAAAGAGTTGTTTAATAAAGACGAGGGACTTTATAGGGCACTATTAAGAGCAGGAGATTTAGGTATAGCAATCCCTGAAAATTTTGGTCCTGGAAGAAAACCTATTAGTGAGGAAATGAAGAAAAAGATATGGAAGTGTAGATATCATTATGGAATGAGTGTTAAGGATACAGCAAAAAAATTAAAAATTTCACAAGCAAGTGTTAGTAGACATACATGGGATTAAATGATATATTAGTTAATAATAATCCTTATTAATTTTAGAATTTTATATTTTTATGGTCTTTAAGAAAATTGAAAAGATTTCTGCTGGATCTTATGATTTAAACAAGTGGCTTTTTGGAGGTTATGAAAAAGGAGTTATTACTATGATTGCAGGTCCGCCCGGATCAGGAAAAACAAATTTTGTTACTCTTGTAGCATGCTCTCAAGCAAAAAAACAAAAAAAGGTTATTTTTATTGATACTGAAGGAGGATTTAGTCCTGAAAGAGTAAAGCAAATTGTAGGTGGGGTTTATGAGGAAATATTAGATAAGTTTTTACTTCTTGAGCCAAAAAGTTTTGATGAGCAAAAAAATGTTTTTGCGAAACTTCTTAATACTATTAAAAAAAATCATATTGGTTTAATTGTTGTTGATGGTATGGCAATGTTATATAGATTAGAGTTAGGAGATGCAATTAAAGATAAAGAGGATGAAAAAATAAAAAAAGTTAATAGGGAGGTTGCTAAACAGATGAGGGTTTTAGCTGAAATATCTAGAAAAGAAAATATTCCTATAATAATTACTAATCAGACATATAAAGGATTTTTAAGTGAAGAAGATTTTAGGGCAGGAAAAGAGGTTGAGTTTAATATTGTTGGAGGAGATTTATTTAAGTATTGGAGTAAGTGTATAATTGAGTTAAGAGGGAGTGAAGATAAGAGAAGAGCTATTCTATTAAAACACAGAAGTATGCCACAAAAAGAAATAGAGTTTGTAATAAGAGATAAAGGGATATTTAAGAAAAGATGGATCTAGAGTAATATTGCTTCAAAACCTTTTCCGATTGAAATCATAATTATATAATATAGAATTTTTCCAATTGTTAAATAAAATATAAACTTCCAAAATTTCATATTAAAGCTTCCTGCAACTATTATTAGTGGATCTCCAATTAATGGAACACTTCCGAAAAGCAAGATACTTGCTGCACCGTATTCACTAAACAGTTTTTTTGCTTTTTTGTACCATTTAGCTTTCTTTTTTTTCTTATATTTTTTGTCCATTAATTTTTTTACTCCTTTTTTTCCAATATAATAATTTATTATGCTTCCTATAGTACTTCCGGCTAGTGCAACGACAATTACAATTATAGGATTAAAGAAGAATGATGCAGCAATTACTGTAGCTTCAGATGGAAAAGGTAGTATTGTGTATGCTAGCAAATTAGCTAAAAATAATCCTATAAGACCATACTGTTCTATTAGAGAAATTGCTATTGAATCCATGTAAAAGTGTGTATTCTAGCATATATAAAATTAAGTTTTGATTGTATTTGTTTTAGTATACACTATCTTTATAGATGTTTTAACTTGTCTTTTTTATGCAGGCAAATAAAAATTTTGTTAATTTAGATAAAATACTTTTAAATCATCACTATGTTCTTTTTGATACTTGTGGATTAACAAGATTTCTTCCTTTTAATAGAGCAGGATCAACAACAAAGTATGAATATGAATTTGCAAAAATTCTTCAGGATAAACTAAATAAAAGAGAAAATATTTATGTTACACCTAGTGTTGTGGATGAGTACTTAAATTGCAAAATTCTTGATAAGCCGACTTCACTTGCTGATCGTGTTAGACCTGAAATTAGAAGCTACATAGTAGCTTTGTTTGAAGCAAAAAATAGGATAGTTAGTTTTTCTAAAAATTTAATAGTTTATAGAACCTGTTTAGATAAAATGTCTAAAGTGCCTAGTTTTTCTAAAGTTGAAGATACTGATAAGGATATTTTGATAACAGGTTTTATACTTTCAAGAAAAGCCCCAGCAGCAATTATTACAAATGATTGCGGAATTAGTAAGGCAGGAAAAGATATGTTAAGTATTAGGGGAATTTCTCGATTTGATTTGGGAATATATAAAAGGAGGGGTATTAATTTTTATGAAGCTTGGGATAATCAGACTATTTCTGATAAAATAATTGAAATTGTTCCTTATTTAAGTAGAAAGGTTGTTTAATTTTAATACAACCCCTAAGTAGCACCTAAATATTATAAACTTTTGAGTGTTTATTTTTAGGAGGTAGTAGAAACTATGTCTGATAATAGTATACGTTTTGAAGTAGTTAAGAAGATAGCAGAGACTAGGTTTAAATTTAAAGATTTAAGTAATATTACTAATATTAGTAGCAGTTCTCCTCCAAGTATTTTTATTGGGTCTAAATTAAAATATCCTGTAGTGAATGTGGGAATTTTGTCTCCTGTACAAAGAGATGAAGATGCATGGATTTATGATGATTATAAATATTGGGCAAAAGAAAATTTTAGTATTCATGAAGTTGTGAGATTAAGAGATAATTTACTAAATTCTAGGTTTAGAAGTAAAGTTGAAGAAGCTAGACTTAATAATAAGTTTCTTGAAATTGCTAAAGAAATAGCTATGGCTTGTAAACCAGTTGATTTAGAAATTGAGTTAAAAAGACAGTTTAGTTTAGGAAGAAAAAAAGATAGGGTTGTAACAGATATGGGGATGAAGGCACCATTAAAGGTAGCCCGAATAACTGATAATGTTAAAATTGATAGAAAAATTGATAAAGTTGTTAATGATGAAATAAAATCTACAAAAGGACTAGAATTTTTATATAAAAATAAGTTTAGTGAGTATACTCTAAGTAAAATTTTAAGTGTTGGAGTGCTTGGATTAAAAAAGGATAAAAAATTAGTTCCTACACGCTGGTCAATTACTGCGACTGATGACACAATTGGAAAGTTTTTACTTACTAAAATTAGAGGTTATAAGTGGATTGAAAATTATGAATTGCATTTTGGATCATTTATGGGAAATCATTATCTTATAATGCTTTTTCCAAATGTTTTTTCTTATGAATTGTTTGAAATTTATTTTCCAGGTTCAAGCTGGAACCAGAGTAAAGTTGTGAAGGCATCTACTGATTATGAAAATTTTGGTGGCAGGAAAAATTATGCAAGTAATACTGCAGGAGGGTATTATGCAGCAAGACTTCCTATTTTAGAGTATTTAGATAAAATTAAGAGGCAGGCATCAGTTTTAGCAATAAGACTTGAAACACCTAGTTATTGGGCAGCACTTGGTGTATGGGTAGTTAGAGAGTCTGTAAGAAAAGCTATAGGTAAAAGAGTATTAGAATTTGATGAGTTAGATGAAATTATTGACTCGTCCAGAAAAATAGGAATGATAAAATTTGGATTTGATAGCAAAAAAATATTAGACAAGAGTAAACTCTTAGAGAGTATTAGAATTCAAGAGAATTTAAGAAAGTGGTTTTAAGATTTTTCTAATAATAAGATTTATTAACATATATTTTCTAATATATATAATTAAAATATTAATATTGAGGTGTTAAAATGTGTCAATGTTGTAAGTGGGTAGAGCATGTTTTACTTATACTTATAATTGTGTTTGCTCTTTTTGTGTATGGTGCTGTTTGGTCACAGTGGGTAATATTTGTTGCTGCTTTTATTTTGCTTATACACAAATTTGTTTGTACTGATAAAAAGTGTGCTCCTGTAAAGAAAGCCAAAGTTAATAAAAAGAAGAAAAAATAAATTTTCCCATAGATTCTTGTCGTTTTTTATACTTTGAGTCAAACACTTCGCATAAAGAAGAAAAAATAAATTTTTAGCTTTTATTAACTAAATCCTTTTTATATTTTTCAATACGTTCTTTATTAGTAGGGCAGTTAGGATTAAAACAAAATTCCCACGGACGTTTTCCTTTTGATAGTCTAATTAATTTTGGCCACCCACACTCATCGCAAGTTTTTTCTGTACGTTTAATAATCCCGTTAGGCGGAAGAGAGTAGGTTTGGGTGCATTTTGGATATGCATCACATGCTACAAACTGTTTTTTATTTTTCTTTGAATATGTAATAATTAAATTACCTTTTTTACATGTAGGACACTCATTTAGTGTGTTTTCTTCTTTGAGCTTATCCCGTAATTCTTCGTTTGCTTTTACTAGAGCCTTTCCAATTGATTTATCGTGACGTTCAAAATCTTTTGAAATATTGTTAATAGTTTTTTTAGCTTTTTCTAATATTTTTTCTTCTTTTTTAGTCCAGTCCTTAGTTGAAGACCTTATTTTATCCATTGAATCTTCAAAACTTCTTGTTAGTTTTTGATCAATTATTATTGGGGAGTATTTAGCTAGTGTGTTAATTAGTGAAATTCCTAGTGGTGTTGCAACAATAGCTTTTTCTTGAATATATCCTCTATCATATAATGTTTCTAAGATATTTGCTCTTGTTGCTTTTGTTCCAAGATTTCTTTTTTCTAACTCAGATATGATTGAAGCTTGAGAATATCTTCTCGGTGGTTGAGTTTCTTTATCTTCAATTCTTGTTTTTATTATTTTTACTTTTCCTTCTATATCTGGAATAGAATTTTCTTTTAATTTTGAAGGGTAAATATTCATCCACTCTTTTTTTGTTACTTCAGTTCCATTTGCACTAAATTTTAGATTATCAACTGTTGCTTCAATTTTTTTCTTATCAATAAGTGCATCATTACAGAATAGACTTAAGAATCTTTGCACAATGAGGTTATAAATTTTTTCATCTTCTCCAGAAAGAATTTGTTTATTTCCTGTTGGATAAATGGAAGGGTGGGCTAGATCGTCTTTTTTACCCTGAATTGGTTTATCTTTTTTCATAAGTTTTGTGAAATTCAGTTCTTTAGCAAGTTTGTCTCTAATTGGTTTATACTTAATTGAACTGGGCAATTTTTGTGATGATGTTCTTGGATATGAGATAAGTCCTGCGAGGTATAGTGATTGGGCCACTTGCAAAACTCTTGCTGGAGTTATTCCAAAAAATTTATAGCTTTCAGTTTGAAGAGTGGTTAAATTAAATGGAGCACCCGGTGGTAAGCTATCTTGTTTTTTAGTTGTAGTACAAACAGCCTCTTTTCCTACAAGGTTTTTAAATTTATCTAGATCTTTTTTTTCAAAAATATCTTTGTTATGCTTTAGTTCAGTGAGTTCACTATTTTTTACAGTAATAAAAACTTGCCAGTAGGAAACTGGTTTGAATTTTTGAATTTCTTTTTCTTTGTCTACAATTAATTTTAGAGTTGGGCCCTGCACTCTTCCTGCAGACATTATTCTAAATTTTCCTGTTGTTTTTATTGCAGCCATTAGTGCACGTGATAGATTAATTCCGTAGTACCAGTCGAGATAGTGTCTTGTTTCACCAGCAACTGCTTGTCCCCAATTAATTACTTTTGATTTAGTATCATAGGCTTTATTTAATTCAGTAGGTGTAAGGGTAGAGAATTTCATTCTGTTTGCATCTTTTTGACCACATAAAAATCTAACAACATTTAAACCAATAACTTCACCTTCTACATCATAATCTGTAGCTACAGTAATTGATCCTGCACCTTTTGCTAGATTTAGTATTGTATCAAAGTATTTTTTTGTAAATTCTGCACCTTTTCTTACTAAGTAGTTTGGTTCCCAACTAATATTAAATACTGGAAAATCTGAACCTCTTATTTTTTGATGAAGTGTGAATAAGTGTCCTACAGCGCATACTACTACTATTTTTTTACCATTTCTATCTAGTTCATAGTGGTTTATGCCTTTGGTTGTTACTGTTTTTGCTTTTCCTCCTGAAAGCGCTGCAGCAATCTTTGTTGCAGCTTGAGGTTTTTCAGTAATGATTAACTCGTATCCTTTAGGTTTTAGTTTTATTTTTGGAGGGTTATATGGTTTTATTACTCTTTTAGCTCTAGAGATTTTTCTTATTTTTGTGAATTTAGATCTTTTTTTTGTTGTTTTTCTTTTTAGTATTTTTTTTGATTTTTCTTCTGGTTTTTTCTGTGGTCCTTTATATTTTTTTTCAGTAGTTCTTTTAGCTGTTTTTTCTTCGCTAAGAGATTTAACTCTTTTTTCAATAGTTCTTTTTAGGTCATCTTCATCTACAGGAAAAAAAGTTTCACTTGATTTTTCTTCCTTTGTCTTTATGATTTTTGTTTTTGGCATTGAAAAGTAGAAGAAGAGGGGTTTTTAAAATATTTTCTATTTATTTAATCTTTTTATTGCAATAGTCTTTAAATATAAGGGAGTTATTTATTTGGTATGGTAAATGAAATTTTAAAAATTGTTTTTAATACAATTGCCTTGGTTTTGGCTGTACTTGCAATAATTTTTGCTTATATTGGTCTTCCAGGAACACTTGATACTGAACCACTTTTAGCAATTGCTATTATATTTTTGGCTTTAGCAGGGTTTATCAGAAGATAGTTGATAAATCCTTTTTATTTTTTTAGAATTAGATCTCAAAAATTTTCTCTTTTCTTGCAACATTAATTATTTTTGTTTTTCCAATCTTGTCTTCAAGGCCTGCAGCTTCGTGTATGTGTGAGCATATTGCAATATCTGGTTGGAATTCAACTATAGCTTTACGAACAGCATTTGAACCAGACCAGCCTGAGAATTCAAATTTTGTGTTTTTAGGATGAATGTGTGTTACCATTATTTTCTTTTTTATGTCTTTAATTTTATTATGGCTTCTTTTTAATAGTTTAAATATTTCTGGATCAGTTATGTTGTGAATTCCCATGTTGGCAGTTCCTGCACCAAAAATACCTAGATTGTTTTTAGTAAAATAGTATCCGTGAAGATTTTTTGCATAAGGAGCATAAATTTCAGCCATCATTGAGTTAGTTGAAGCTGATTCATGATTCCCAGGAATAATTAGCACAGGTTTTTTGTTTTTTGCAAACGGGCCAATTAGGCCGTCAATAGAGCTTTCAGCAAATGTGTGATCTCCTGTAAGGATTACCAAATCTACGTTTTTATCCTTTGCAATTTTAGCCATTTTTTCTGCAAATCTTGTGTCTCCGTGAAAATCTCCTACTGCTAATACTTTGGTTTTTTTTGATTTTTGTTTTGACATATTATACAAAACAATAGAAAGTATTTAAAAGTTTTAATTATTTTAATTATTATAGATAATACTTTTTTTGTTGTGTCTTGTTTAGTATATAGTATTGTATTAGTTTACTTCTTTTCTATTGATTTTAGAAAGTATAAAGTTAATATTCCTTATAAAATTAAAAAGAAAAAGAAATTTTGGAAAAGAATTGGTTTAGGAATTAATGGAGGAATTCATTATGTTCATTATATCAAACATATGATCATAAAAAATATAATACTCAAGTGTTTACTCCAAAAACTTTAGAGTGTCATGTAGCAGGGAGTTTTGCAGGTTTAATTTGGGCTTTGTAAATGGTGATTACTTACTTTCTTGGTTTGTTAATTGGTGAGTTTGCTGTTGTGATTTTGCTTGTTCCGATTATTTCTAATATTGTGGAACTTGTTTCTAAAAGGAAGTAGCTTTTTTTCACTAAAGCGTGGGGACGAAACTATATATTGCAAAACATTTAAAAAGACGACACTATCTGAATATATACATTAAACAACACACCTCAGGATAAAATGAAGGACAATTTTGATATCTTTTTTAGAAGAAAGCCAGCACTTATGTTGGTATCTTTAAAGAAGAACATACGAATGAGGTATGGTAGTATTCTAGCTAAAGAGGTGGATTGCACTTACAGCCATGCTGTAAAGATTCTGCAAACATTGAAAGTATTGAAGTTAGTCGAATTTGAAAAAAAGGGGCGAATTAAACTTATTAGGCTAACAAAGAAGGGTAGAGAAGTTGCAGATGCAATAGAGAATATTCAAGGTCTTATTAGATAATAAGATAATTCTCTCTAGCTACCACGCCCCGAATTGAGTAATTTAAAAGTCATTACTCTCTTTTCTTTTTTTATATTTGTTAGTACCTATTTTATTACAGTATTCTTTAAATATGCAAGCGAATTTTAAGAGGCATTATGCCTTCAATATTAGATTAATTGGTGATAGGGTTGAGAATCGATTTAAGTTTTTCTTTAATGGGTTTGAATTAATGGGTAATGGATCAGAGGGAATTGTCCCTGATTTTTTTCATGAAGCACTGAAGTTTTGGGTTGAAGTAAAAGGAAGCTATAATCAGGCAGATTATGGAGCAAATATTAAGGAGTATCAAGTTGAAGTATTTAGTAATACAAAAAATCCTGTGGTTTATTTTTTTGGTTTTCATGATTTTGATAATGCCAGCACAAAATTAGCTGGATTAACTTTACCTTTGCAAAAGCTTTCTTTTGAAAGAGCATTACATCTTGTTTCAGGTTATTTTATTAGTTCAGAGTTAGTAAAAAGAATCTTTGTAAAAGAGAAAAAAATAGTGAAAAAAATGATTTTTTATATTGTATTTTACGTAGAAGATTTTTAGATAACATTCTTGAAAATAATAATTTTAAGAGAAGTAAAAAATTAGTATATCCTGAAGAGTATTACGGATTTATTAGAAAAGATTATGTTTTTAGACCTTTAGATAATACTGATAGTTTGCCTTTTCCAGTTGCTTTTGCACTAGATAAGAATAACGAATCAGTAGTGATAAATTATCTTAAATCAAAAGGGTTATAGATTTCTATCAATTTAGTACAATATTCTTTAAAAAAGAAATTAGTATTAAAATTTTATAAAAATGAAGAGGAAATATATTATTATTACAGGAGGTGTTCTTTCTGGTTTAGGTAAAGGGATTGCTCTAGCTAGTATTGGAAGATTGCTTTCATCAAGGCATAAAGTTATTCCTATAAAGTGTGATGGTTATTTGAATGTTGATCCTGGCACAATGAATCCTGTTGAGCATGGAGAGGTTTTTGTTTTGGATGATGGTGGTGAAGTGGATATGGATTTTGGCCACTATGAACGATATTTAGGTGTTTCTTGTAAGTCTAGTTGGAATCTTACTATGGGAAAAGTCTTTGATGAAATTAGGAAAAAAGAGAGAAGAGGAGATTATTTAGGCAAAACTGTTCAGATGATCCCACATGTTACAAATTTTATAAAAAATTACTTCATCAAAATAGGAGAGGAAGATAATGCTGATATTGTTTTAATTGAAATTGGGGGGACTGTTGGAGATATGGAGAACGAATTATATGTGGATGCAGTTAAATCTCTATCTAGAAAAGTAGGGAGAGAAAATGTCTTGTTTGTTCACGTGACTTATGTTCCTATTCCTAAAGGAGTAGATGAACAAAAATCTAAGCCTACTCAACAGAGTGTTGGGCTTTTAAGACAACGTGGAATTGAACCAGATTTGATTATTGCAAGATGTAGTGAATTTTTGAGTGATAGTATAAAACAAAAAATTAGTGCCTGGAGTAATGTTAGTTCTGAAGAAGTTATTACTGGAATTGATGTTGACGATGTTCATATGATTCCTATTGTTTTTGAAAAGCAGGGACTTTCACAATTATTAGCTAGAAAACTTGACTGTTCTATTAATCCTGATCTGGAGAAGTGGGAACTTCTTTTAAGAAATAGGGAGAATCCAGGAAAAGAAATTACAATTGCTATTGCAGGAAAATATACTAGTTTAGAAGATTCTTACGCAAGTATAATTGAAGCAATAAAACACTGTTCAGCGAATTTTGCAACTAAGATTAATGTTAAATGGATTGATACAAGAAAAAGTGAGCTGAATCTTGATGGAATTAGTGGTGTAATTGTTCCCGGAGGATTTGGTAGTGAGGGAACTGAAGGAAAGATTGAGGTAATAAGACAGTGTAGGGAAAAGAAGATACCTTTTTTAGGAATTTGTTATGGATTGCAAATGGCTGTAATTGAATTTGCAAGAAATATTTGTTTACTTAATGCTTGTAGTACAGAGATTGATCCTGATTGTGAACATCCTGTAGTTGATTTACTTGAAGAACAAAGAGAAATTAAAGATAAAGGTGGAACAATGAGGCTTGGAGCTTATCCTGCGATATTAAGGGATGGAAGTTTAGTTCATTCTTTATATGACGATTTAAGAATTTATGAGAGGCATAGACATAGGTATGAAGTTAATCCAAAGTATCACAAGATATTGCAAGACAACGGTCTTGTTTTATCAGGGGTTTCTCCTGATGGAGCTTTAGTTGAGTTTATTGAACTAAAAGACCATCCTTATTTTGTTGCAACTCAAGCCCACCCTGAATTAAAGAGCAGTTTAGTTAAACCTGCACCTTTGTTTGTAGGCCTTGTCCAGGCAGCAATAATCTATAATAGAAATAAATATTTGGTTAGTTAAAATGAAAATTTTAGTCGCTTGCGAGAAAATATATTCCGCTTTCCTTTATGATATTGCAATAGAATTGGATGGTAATGAAAATGATGTAGAGCTTAGCAAGTGTTTATGTGATTTAGTTGGAGAAAATGATTTTGATTATGATGCTGTTTTGTTTGCTTCTCCTATTCAGTTTAATCAAGATTTTCATGATAAAGAGATTGGTTATATTGATAAGTATAACAAAATTTTGTTTTTGAATTATAGAGATGATAAAAGAGAACCCTTTGGAAAAAGGAAAAATCTAATTTATATAACTGAAAAGAATAGATTGGATTTTTTTAAAAATCCAGGCGAGTTTATTGGAACAAGGGTGAGAAGGTTAGTTATTTGATTATACAGAACCTTTAAAAATAAATTTTTTCTATTGTATTCATGGCTCTGTAGCTCAGCCTGGTTATATGTTAAAGCTAAACCACGATGAGCTTAGTCATAGGTAATCGGTGGCTCCGTAGCTCAGCTTGGTTAGAGCACCAGACTCTTAATCTGGGTGTCGAGGGTTCAAATCCCTTCGGGGCCATTTATTTTCGTAGAAATATTTACCTATAATCTCTACTCGATCATCAGTAATTTATTAATACAATAAGTTTGTCATCACCGATAATCTCGCCAGGTGTGTTCACACTTTGTGCACTTGAAAAATTTAGTTTCAGCTTCATCTCCAGCTCTAGTTTGTACTGTCCAGAAGTAAACTTTGTCATTTCCACACTTTTTACATTCTTCAGTAATTATTGGATAAACTTGTGTGTCTTTTTCAGATACAACTTGCACTTCTTTACGTCCTTCTACTTTTTCAGATGTTTTTAATTTAACTTTTGTTTTAGAAGAATAGTTGCATCTTGGACAGCCATCTTTTTTTCTTTTTTGCACAAGTACAGCTCCACATTTTGGACAAAATTCCATTTTTTGTTTATGGGTTTTCTATTTATAAAACTTTCTTTATGTTTCTGTACAAAAGCCTCTTTTGTATGCTGGTTGTGCTGGCTCAAAAAAGATTAGTTTTCCCCATCCTAGATATGGAGCTAGTTTAAATACAGCTTTTCCTATAATCTGATCTTCTCTAATAGTTTGTTCAAATGATTGAACTTTTTCTACATTATCTCCTTTTGTAGTAAATGTTCTTTCAGATGTGCTTGGGTCAATATTTATATCTACTACTCTATGAATTATTGGGTGCGTTTGTTCTGCTTGAAATATAATTACATCACCTTCAGAAATATCTTTGGGATCTGCCCTTACTATAAAGAGAATATCTCCTTTATTAAATCCATTTGTGAAAGTGAATTCCATAAAATCTAGGTTGTTGATTGTTAGTGGTGCGTACTGTGACTCGTGCCTATCCCACCATTCATCAAAATTTGAAAATAAGTTTCCGTCATGATACATTGAACATGATTCAACAATTGCTAGTGGAAGAGTTGTTCCTGTAATAAGGCTTAATATTGGGAAGAATATAAATTTAATTATTATAAAGAGAAACACTATTGTTATAATCCAACCTTTAATTGAATCATCCTTCCAGACAACAAACCAGAATTTATCCCAAAATTTTCTAAAATCTGACTTTTTTTTGTAAGAGTTATTTGGTTCTTTGTGCCTCTTTTTTGATTTCATAAATTGACTAAAGAAGAAGTGTTTTTAAATTGTATTGTTAATGTTGATCTTTATATAAGGATTTGTAAATAGTGTAAAGACTTCTTGAATTTTGAGTGTCTGGTATTTCTGAAATTAGTAATAATGCTCCTTCATTTTGTCTGCCTTTTTGCCACTCTCCGTGATATACTTCTTTTTGGTTTCTATCTTGATTAAAAGTAAACAAATATGCAGCAGAATTAGGAATATTTTTTCCAGTTAGTCCTTTTCCAGTATAGCTCCTATGAAACCATAAAATTTCGTTTCCTTTTTGTCCATAAATTTTTGAAAATGTACTTAGTTGTGGGTCTCCTAAATAACCTTCTAGTATGTGTTGGTCTGATGGTTGAATTCCTGAGTTTATTTCACACATTTCTATTACAGGAACTATTTTTTTATTTATTAGTTTGATTGCTCCTGATATATGGCATAAATTTTTTTTGTGTCATAAATTTTTGTTTAGATTATCTTTTATAAGTATTTGTATCTTTTCTCAAACCAAAACATTTAAATAGTATTCATTTATTGTGTATACACATTTGTATACATTAGTATGCATCTGTAACCTCTTTTCAACCCTGTTGGCTGCATCAAAAGATGCAGTCCGCTTTTTAATTGAAATGGTAGATATATTTGACAACCCGATTTTGTGTAAGAAATGTAAAAAAGAAATGAAAAAATCTAATATTTCTAAAAATGGATTTGAACTAAGAGCTCTAGTTTGTCCTAAATGCAATCAAAGAATAATTCACCCTCTAGATGAAGCTGAGTATGATAAGTTTAAAAACTTAAAAAATAGAGAGTTTAGAGTTAAGATGAGACTTGTTGGAAATAGTTATGCAGTATCAATACCTCGGGAAATTGTGAATTTTATGCAAGAACAAGAAAAGATACTAGATGATATGGTTAGATTATGTTTTGAGGATTTTGGTAAAGTTAGTTTAAATTTTAATAATTTTCTTAAGGAGTAAAAATGAAAGAAGATAAAGTTAAATTAAAAGTTGTTGAAGCTCTAGCTGATGATGCGTATAAAGGAATAGCTAGAATAGATTCTGAAGTCATGCGTGATCTAGGTGTAAAGCGAGGGGATGTTATAGTAATTAAAGGAAATAGAGAAACAGTTGCTATTGCTGATAGAGCATATCCTGCTGATGTAGGTGAAGGGATAATTAGAATTGATGGTATTTTAAGAAGAAATGCAAAAACAGGTATTGGGGATGTAGTTGAGATTGCTAAAGCCCAAATAAAAGAAGCAAAAAAAGTAATGGTTGCTCCTGCTCAAAAGGGAATTATGGTTCAGGCTGATCCTGAAGGGCTTAGGAGAGGACTTCTAGGTAGAGCTTTAGTTAAAGGCGATGTAGTTGTATTGGGAGGAGTTCAGAAAAGAAGAGATCTTCTTTCTGAAATGGGAATGGAGGATGAGCTTGGAGGATTATTTGGAGATGTTTTTAATAACTTGGGCTTTGGGAATTTGGGTGGAGGAATAACTAATATTAGATTTTTAGTTGTAAATACTAATCCTGGTCAACCTGTAATAATTACTGAGAATACTGAAGTTGCACTAAATCCTAAAGCAGTTGATATAAGTGAGGAAAAAATTCCTGAAATAACTTATGAAGATATTGGAGGACTTGAAGATGAAATAAAAAAGATTAGAGAGATGGTTGAAATACCTATGAAGCACCCAGAAATATTTGAAAGATTAAGTATTGAACCTCCAAAAGGAGTTCTTTTGCATGGACCTCCTGGAACAGGTAAGACATTACTTGCTAAAGCTGTAGCAAATGAGAGTGATGCTAATTTTATACTGCTTAATGGACCTGAAATTATGAGCAAATTTTATGGGGAGAGTGAGAAAAAAATTAGAGATATTTTTGATGAAGCTGAAAAAACTTCTCCAGCAATTATATTTATTGATGAAATTGATGCAATCGCACCAAAAAGAGAAGATGTTCAAGGAGAGGTTGAACGTAGAGTTGTTAGTCAGATTTTAACTATGATGGATGGTCTTCAGGGAAGAGGAAAGGTAATTGTTATTGGTGCAACAAATAGAGTGAACGCACTTGATTCTGCACTAAGAAGACCTGGAAGATTTGATAGAGAGATTGAAGTTGGAGTTCCAGATAAAAAAGGGAGAAGAACAATTTTAGGAATTCACACAAGAGGAATGCCTTTGACAAAAAATGTTAAGTTAGATGAGATTGCTTCATTAACACATGGTTTTGTTGGTGCAGATTTAGAAGCTTTAGCTAAAGAAGCTGCAATGAATGTTTTAAGGAAGTTACTTCCCAAAATGAAGCTTGATAGTGAAGAACAGATTCCTCAAGAAATGTTAGCGAAGTTAATTGTTAAGCATGATGATTTTTTAGATGCGTTAAAAGTTGTAAGGCCTTCAGCTATGAGGGAGGTATTAGTTGAGACACCAAATATTGGTTGGGATGATGTTGGTGGATTATTTAGTGTAAAGCAAGAACTTGCTGAAGCAGTTGAGTGGCCGCTAAAATATCCTGATAGTTTTACTAGAATGGGAATTAGACCTTCAAGAGGAATTTTGTTATACGGTCCGCCTGGAACCGGTAAAACACTAATAGCCAAAGCAGTAGCTAAAGAGTCTGAGGCTAATTTTATTCAGGTTAAAGGACCTGAATTATTATCTATGTGGGTAGGAAAAAGTGAAGAGGGAATGAGAAAAGTTTTTGAGAGAGCAAGACAGGTTGCTCCTTGTATTATTTTCTTTGATGAAATTGATGCTTTAGCTGGAAGACGTGGCCAGGAACACGGGACCAAAGTTACAGAAAGAGTTCTAAATCAAATGTTAGCTGAGATGGACGGTTTAGAAGACTTAAATGATATTTTAGTAGTTGGTGCAACAAATAGACCTGATATGCTTGATCCTGGATTATTGAGACCAGGCAGATTTGATAAAATTTTGTTAGTTAATGCACCTCTTGAATCTGGTAGAGAAAAAATATTTAAAATCCATACTAAGAAAATGCCTTTAGTTAAAGGAGTCTCTTTAAAAGATTTAGCTAAAAAAACAGATGGTTATACTGGTGCAGATATTGAAGCGCTAGTTAGAGAGGCAGCAATGCTTGCATTAAGAGAGAATAAGAATGCAAAAGAAGTTAAGAAAAAACATTTTGATGAAGCACTAAAAAAGGTAAAGCCAAGTGTAACTAAAAAAACAATAGAAGTTTATAAAAAAGTTGAAGAAAGTTTTCTTAAATCAGCTAAAGCTGCAGTTGCACAAGATAATAGTTATTTAGGATAATTTTAAAAAGGATTTCTTAGAATAATTTTTATGAGTAATAATATTCCTCAAATGTGTGTTACAAATGAAAATTTAGGCGCAATAGTTTTAGCAATGCAACCATCCAAAGAAGATGATATTTTTTGTATTGGTGGTTGTGGTGACCAAGCTTTTGCACTGGTTGAAAATGGAGCTAGAGTTTATGTTAGGGATAAATTTAATTCTCAGCTGGATTTAATTAGAAAAAGAAGAAGTTATATTAGAAAAGGTGATTATTTTAATTTTTTAAATTCTGGGTATTTTGGAAAAGAAGGTTGTAATCTTCATAAAGTGGATAGGGATAAATATTTTGTTAAGGGTAGAAGATTATCTAGATTAAGAGAAAATATTGATTCTTTGAAAATTCTTGAGTCTTTTGATTTTTTTTGATAATAATCATAATTTTGTAAGATATAATAAATTTTATTTGTCCAATATTTTTATATGGTGTCACAATAGAATTAATTCTAAAAAAGAGTTAATTAAATTTAGTAAGAAAATTAAGCCTGGTTCATTATTATATTTTGTTACAGATAAATTAAATATACCACAAGAATCCAAATTAGTTAGTGAAAAAGTAGAAAGAGATGCAAATAAAATAGAAAGGGGGTGGAATGTACTGGTTTTAAAAAAAGTTGCTTAATTATTCTGTTGTTACAATTGTTTTATCATCTAATATTACTGTGTTTTCTGCTTGAGAGACAGGATTGTTTGATACTTCAATTAGTTGAGCGAAATGATGAAGGTTTCCGTTTTTTTCTAGTTGATTTAAGCCAAATAGAGCTTTAGTTCCAAATTTTTTTACTAACCAGCGTGAACAGAATGGAAGGGTTTTGTATTCTTCAATTATGTAGTTTAGTACTTCTCTAGCTATAGGACTTCTAATTGGTTTGTCACTTTCTAGCTGATATATTCCTGATGGTTTTCCATCTCTTACTTTTCCTGATCCAAATGTTGCAAAGGGTTCTATTGCATAAAGACCTGGCTCTAATATTGTAACTCTATCATCGTCAATATTTGGAATTGAGTTTCCACAGTGAAGTTCGTACTGGTTCATTTGGTGACCTGAGAGATTGATTATTGGATTAGCTCCATTATTAGTAATTGTTTTTGAAATTATTTTTCCAATGCTTGCAGCTTTTACTCCTGAATTAATTGAGTTTTGTGCCATCTCTAGAGCAACTCTAGATGCAACGATTAATTTTTTGTTTTTTTCATTATTTTCTAGATCAACTGAAAATGCTGTATCAGCTGTCCATCCATTTACGTGAACACCAAAATCTATTTTTAAAAGACCTGTTGCTAGAGTTGTATCATCATGGCTTGGTGTGTAGTGTGCAGCAATCTCATTTATACTTAGATTACATGGAAAAGCTAGTTTTCCACCAAGTTCAATAATTTTTTCTTCAATTTTTGAAGCTAGTTCTAGAAGAGGCATATTTGGTTTTACTAGTTCTCTAGCATAAACTTTTACTTTTTTAGCTATATCTCCTGCTTTAATTATTGCATCTTTATCCATTTTAATTAGAGTATTTTTCTATTTATAAAAATTGTTGGTTAAGGGTTAATCTTAAATAGTAAATTATATTATATTTATTATAAAAAAGTAGGTGATTGAATGGGGAAAAGAACTAGAAAGAAGAATTTTCCGCAGAAGAAGTATATGTTTTATGATGAGAAAAAGTATAGTTTTAAATGGATTTTTGGTTCATCCCATTTTGTTTTAGCTTTATTTGCTGCAATTGGAGTTTTTATTGTTCCAATGTTTTTAGCAAGTTTTTTTGGAAATAGTGTTTTGGTATCTTTGTTTATCTACCTTATTATTCAATTAGGTTTAGCACTAGATTATTATTTTGATAGACATATTGATGAAAAGTTTTTATTTTTCTTTTACTTTTTTAGTATAGTTGCACTGTTTATTTTTTTAGTTTTTGGTCTTTACTAAGTATTGTAGTGTCCGCTATTAAGTTCCCCTCGATATTTTAAGTTAACCATTTTATCTTTAATTATTTTACTTTTCTAGCTTTATCAAGGAATGCTTGATAAGG
>CAZPVF010000004.1:0-24202 GCA_964589955.1 Candidatus Woesearchaeota archaeon | reverse complement strand
CCTAAAGACTTTATGGACTGTGTTTAAATAAAATATATTAAGACCAATTAACGCATCAGTGCACTAAAGAGGTTAAATAAGTTTATTAAACTTCGAAATCTATCTCTTTTTTAGATTCAATCCCATCAATTTTGGAAAGCCTTATAATTTTGCCCTTTCTTTTTGATTCTTCACGTATTTTAGCAAAGTCATTTGTAGCTTTTAACTCGTCAGAAATAACAATTTCTTCAATTATGAATGTATGGTTAATTTCAGCCTCTTTAAAATCTTTTTTTTCAAAAACAAAACTTCCTGCAATACTTTTATCTTTTGTAACCAATTTACAAAAATCTGGTTTGGGTGCTTCCTCTCCTTTTTTCCCTGGTTTTCCTGATTTAGGTGCTTTTGGTTTTATTTTTAGTTTATCATCCCCAAAATCAAAACTTAGTGCAAAAAAAGCTTTAGGAAATTTGTCTAGTAGATTTATTATATTTTGGCCAACCATATCTTTATCTATTATGTATCTTTTTACACCCTGGAACTGTTTTTTGTCCTTAAATTCTAGTTCTCCAGTTAAATCACTTGTTGAAACTACTGCTCCAGTAACTTTTGCAACATTCTCACCTAATCTATTTGCCGCAATTCTTACTAGTTCATTAGCAAATTCTGCAGTTGTATTGATTGTATATTTTCCTGCTGTATGTTTGACTTTTATTATTGCTCTATTTTTAAATTCTCCCCTACTAAATTTTTGAAATTGTAAGTGAACTGAATTATCAATATTTTCATCAACGATTTTTTTTATAAAATTCATATTATCATTAATTATATTTAGTTTATAAACTTTTAACTACAAACCTTTATAAATTTCATCAGTCTTTTAATAGTGAAAAAAAGAGAATGGAAACCATTCATTTTAGAAGAGCTTTAACAGTTCTTATAATCCTTGCATTGGTAGTTTTATCCTTCTTAGTAATACAACCAATTTTAATGTCTATAATTTTTGGACTTATTTTAGCTTTTGTTCTTTCGCCTATTTATAACTTCTTTTTTAAATTAACCAAATCTCCAAATTTTTCAACAACAATTGTTATAGCATTACTTATTGTAATAGTTATTTTGCCTCTGTGGTTTTTAACACCAATTGTAGTTAATCAAGCATTCAAACTATATATGTCTGCCCAATCAATGGACTATACATCTGTTCTTCAAAATATTTTGCCAACTATCTTTGGTTCACCAGAAGTTGCTTCAGATTTTGGAGGAATAATACAATCTTTTGTTATAAAAGGAGGAAATACTGTTTTAGATAGTCTCTCTCAATTAGTTTTAGATTTTCCTATTTTACTTCTTCACCTGGCTGTTGTTTTATTTGCTCTTTATTTTGCACTTAGAGATAAAAAACAATTAATTGATTATGTTAAAAGTCTTTCGCCATTTGCAAAAGAAGTTGAAAACAAGCTTTTTAAGTCTTCAAAAGATATAACTGCATCTGTTCTTTACGGCCAGGTTATAATTGGTATACTTCAAGGAATAATAATAGGAATTGCATTCTTTTTATTTGGAGTTCCAAATGCTTTATTATTGACTATGTTAGCAGTAGTACTTGGCGTATTGCCTATTGTGGGGCCTATGTTTGTCTGGGTTCCAGTTTGTATTTATCTTCTTCTTACAGGAGATTTAGTTTCAGCAATAGGTATTTTTATTTTTGGAGTAATTGCCTCTAATATTGATAATATATTACGTCCTTTATTTGTATCTCGACTAACTAAATTGCACTCAGCAGTAGTTTTAATTGGCATGATTGGAGGTTTGTTTGTTTTTGGAGTTTTGGGCCTAATTCTTGGACCACTAATTTTAGCATACTTAATAATAATTTTAGAAGTTTACAGGTCAAAAGGAAAAGAAAACACTAAAACACCATTTCTGATGAAAGCAGATTAGATAAATATAAAAATTAAATTAGTCATTTAATTTTAAAGAGATGGAATTAAAAACTAAGTTTATTGGTCTTACTACAGGAATTCCAGTTATTCTGTTAACTCAGAAAAATGCAGATAAATTGGGAATTACTGTTGGAGGAAGAGCAGAGGTTAAAAAAACTTCTCAAAAAGATAAAGGACTTTCTGTTATTGTTGATATTTCTAATAATTTAGCAACAAGTAAGGAAGTGGGAGTATCAAAAGAAACAAAAAATAGGCTTAACTTAAAAAAAGGACAGATTTTAGATGTAAATCTTGCTGAACCGCCAAATAGTTTAATACTCATAAAGAAAAAATTAAACAAAAAAGAATTATCTGAAAAAGATTTAGATGAAATTATTGAGGATGTTGTTGATAACTCTTTATCTGGACCTGAAATAGCACTTTTTATTTCTGCAATGTACTCTCGGGGAATGACTCTTAAAGAAACAGTTTACTTAATTAAATCAATTTTAGAATCCGGAAACGAGTTAAAGTTTAGAAACAAGTTTGTTGTTGATAAACACTGTATTGGAGGGATACCGGGAAATAGAACTACTCCAATTGTTGTCTCTATTTGTGCTGCAGCAGGATTATTGATGCCTAAAAATTCTTCTCGTGCAATAACTAGTGCAGCAGGAACAGCAGATGTAATAGAAACAATAGCAAAAATTGAATTTACCCTATCTGAAATAAAAAAAATTGTCAAAAGAACTAATGCTTGTATGGTTTGGGGGGGAGCACTAGGAATTGTTCCTGCAGATTCTAAAATAATTAAAATTGAAAAATCACTAAAATTAGATCCTGAAGCTCAACTCCTAGCATCAATTATGTCAAAAAAATTAGCAAGTGATAGCAATTTTATTCTTATTGACATTCCTTATGGAAGAACTGCAAAGGTTGATAGAAAAAAAGCATTGCATTTAAAGAGAAAATTTGAAAGATTAGGTAAGTACTTTCATAAAAAAATGAAAGTAGTTTTAACAAGAGCAAATGAGCCAATAGGAAACGGAATTGGTCCTGAATTAGAACTAAGAGATGTAATCAATGTTCTAAAACAGATTGAGAATTATCCTCAAGACCTAGAACAAAAATCAATATTTCTTGCTGGAAATTTGTTAGAGATGGTAGGAAAAGTAAGTGTTGGAGAAGGAATGAGTATGGCTAAAAATATACTCTCTTCAGGTGAAGCTTATAAGAAATTTAAGCAAATAATAGAAGCGCAAAAAGGTAAAATTAGAGGAATAAAATTAGCAAAACACAAAAAAAGTTTTATTGTAAAAAGAAAAAGAAAAATAAAAAGTTTTGATAATCAAAAAATCAATGCTTTAGCAAGGATTGCTGGTTGTCCCTCTTACAAATCTGCAGGTCTTTATATTTACAAACATGTAGGAGAAACTTTAGATAAAGGAGATAAAATATTAACAATTTATTCTGAATCTAAAACACGTCTTAAACATGCTATTGATTATTATAAAAAAGCTAAACCAATTAAGTTCAAGTAATCACAACTAATTTTTTAAACCTGTTTGGTATTGCTAAAATATGGCTAAATCTGATCCAAAAAGAAAACTTATTGAATATATTAAAAAGAATTTAAAAAAAGGCTATACTCTTGATTCACTTAAATGGGCTCTTCTTAATCAAGGTTATTCAAGAATTGCTGTTGAAGAAGCAATAAAAGAAACTAATAAAGAATTAGCAAAAAAAGCACCTGTTCTAAAAGAAAAGCCTGTAATAAAGTACGAGATTATTGATGAATATGATCAACCAGTTGAAATTAAAAAGCCTTGGTGGAAGAGAATATTTTGAAAAATAGCAACCTTTAAAACCAAGAATTTAGTTCTTTAATCATGCATTTGTGTATTTGCCTCCGTCGCATAACGGTATTGCACTCGGCTTGAGAGTGAAGTCGTTGACTTCTCAGTCGCGGCTGATTAGCCACGAGACCGAGGCCCTTTGGGCTCCCAGGTTCGACTCCTGGCGGGGGCGTTTTTCTATTTTTTATATTTTAATTTCCAAGAAAAAGCATCAAATCTAATTGGACAATCAAATTCACTTAACCTTTCTATTTTAGATGTATCAAAATTGCTTACTAGGGTTATGTGTGGTTTTGTTGAAAAATATAATCTTACAATTTTTCTTGATGGCAACACAATTCCTTTACATGACCCATCATGACTTGCAACATTTTCTGGAACTATTAAAAGAGATTGTCTTATCATATCTAGCTCACTATCTGTCATTTCATTAGGAAATTCTTTTATGGTCTGCCTTAACATCTCACTTTCTAGATTTTCTCTTAATTTATCTCTTATTTTACTCTTATATTTTAAGACGAGTGATCTGTTAAAAATATCAAATTCGTATGGAGGCATTACTGTAAAAGGAACTTTACTTTCTACATATTCTTTAATATTTTTTCTCTGAAATAACAGACTAATTGAGTACCAAAGTGTTGAGTGAAAACACTCTCTTGTTAAATCAATATTATTTGACTCTAGATATTTGATTAATGAAATTTGATTGTTTATACCAGGAAATAGTTTTATTACTGTTGGCATGAGTTGTGTATAAAATTAAAGCTTAATAAATACTACTGCATATTTAGAGTTATGCCTCAGTAGCTCAGGGGTAGAGCGTTTGACTCGTAATCAAAAGGTCGCAGGTTCAAATCCTGTCTGAGGCTTAATTTAATCTAAAAAACCATGCTACTCCAAAAATTAAACCAATAATTAGTATCCAGTAAGCAAATTTTTCTCCTGTAGGAAAAAATAATACTGATAAAAGAAAAATTGCAGCAACCACACCAAAAACACCTGTTTTATCCATGGATCTGAAAATTAATTGTGTAATATAAAAATTATTGTCATATAATATATTAGTATAATATAGTTCTAACTAGAAATATCTGAAGAATTATCTTGCCAAAATTAAATTTAACCAAAAAGGGCAGATAATCCTTCAGCTGCAGCTTCTTTTTTCTCTTCTTTAGGTTTTTCTTCCTTTTTAGCTTCAGCCGGAGTACTACCTCCTGCTGGGGTTGCACTAACCACAGAAGCACTCTCTAGCTCTTTAGCTATGTCTACATCTTTTAAACTGGCAATCATTGACTTTACTTTTGATTCGTCAACTTCTGTTCCAGTAGCTGCAATAACTTTTGTGAGGTTTTCAACATTAACCTCTTTACCAAGTTTGTGCAATAAAAGTGCACCGTATGTGTATTCCATTTTTTATTTATCTCCTTTGAGTATTAAAATAGGCTTGCGAGTCCTGCTGCACCAGACCCAACTGATTTCTCTTCTTTAGGTTTTTCTTCTATAGGCTTAACTTCTGCTTCTTGCACAGGTGCAACCATTTCTGGCTCACCAGTAATTATACTTATTAGTCTTCTTTCATGTGCTGTTGCTTTACCTATCATTACTTTAATTGTTTCAGAATTGATATAATCAATTTCCACTGCAAAGCCTAAGGCCTTGGCAAAAGCATACTTTAACTCTTCAACTATTGCTTCAGAATCTATTTTTATTTCAGTGTAAAGTTTATTCTCAATAGTGTCAAATGAACATAATGGAATAAAACCTATTGAAAATGGCCTTATATCAAGTTTTGCCATGACATCTGCTACAGCTTGCTTTATTTTTTCTCCCTCTTTAACTATTATTTTTGGTTTTTTAATATGAATCTTTCCTTTTTCTATCCGGATTTCTATACCTAGTGCACCCAACTCACTAATTGCTGGACCAGGAACTAAATCTGTTGGTCCTTCCTCAATTGTTATATCAACTGGAGCCTCTTGACCTGATTTTGCTTTAGCTGGACTTCTATTTTTTAATAATTCAGCTGCAAGATCAAATGTGTCAAGATCTGAAAAAAGTAAAGCAAAACTTTCATTAATATATTCTTTTAACTTCTTTACTTCTCCATTTCCAGATTTTTCAATTGCCCTAAATATTAAGCTTTTTTTAGGAACTTTAATTATTGCTTTTCCTCTTAGTTTTTTTCCGATTTCTTGAAATTGTGATCCAGGAATATTTTTTATTGATGCAATCAAAAAAGTCTTTTTTTCTTTTATTAATTTCTTTAGAATTTCAACTTCTTTTAATTTCTTTTCAGGTATTTTTGCTACTGTTTTAGGTTTCATCTTAACTTAATTTTTATTGGTTTAGTCATTGTGAATTTAATTTCAATATTTTTTATATTCTCTTTGTCTCTTGGAAGTTCTTTAATTAGTGTATTATAAATTGTGTTGATGTTTTCTAGAATTTCTTCATCTTTCATTGACTGCTTTCCAATGGAAAGCTTTATGCTGGCTTCTTTTGTTCTTATTTTAACACTTTTATTGATTTTTTCTATTAGAGAACTTATTTGTTTATTATCAACATTCATTAAAATTCCAAGCTGTGGGGAAGGCATTTTTCCAGCAGGTCCTAGCACTTTACCAAAAGAGGTAGCTACTTTAGGCATTAATTTCGCTTGAGAAATAAAAAAATCATATTTTTTAACTAAATTTTTAATTGCTTTTTTGTTTTTGTAGTTTTTGAATTCAGCCTCAGTTATTGTGTCAACATTTGAACTTTTTGTTTCCAAGAATGCAGCAATTCTTTTCTTTTTAATAGTATTTGGAACACTAACAACTAAATTTACATTCTCTTTTTTAATATTGAATTTTTGCAAATTTACAATTAGTTCTACAGTCTGATCAAACTTTCTAACTTTCTCCTTTCTTAATTCAACTAAAGCATTCTTTAATTGTTGTTTAATATCCATCTTAGTTTTATCCTCCCAAATTATGCGTAAACAAGCATAGAACATATCTTGTTACGATATGGTTCAAACGGATAAAATATAGGGTTTAACTGGCTTTATAAAGTTTTTCCATTACAACAATTCTTAAAAATAATAAAAATATTAATCTCTAATGGAATTGGTTGCACTACTATCAAGCGGAAAAGGAACATGGGCGCAAGTATCAGGCCTTATGAAATATGGTGATTGGGAGAAAATTATTCTAATTGGCGATGATTTTGCTAAGTCTTTTACTCATGAAAAAAAATTCGAATTTATTAAAGTAGATTTAAATAAAAAAATTAAAGAACTACGTGAAGAATTTTCAAAAAAACTTCATGGTCAAATTGATGGTTTAGAAGTTGCACTCTCAATTGCTTCAGGAGACGGAAAAGAGCACATGGCTCTTGTCTCAGCTTTAATTAATTTACCTGTTGGAGTACGCTTTGCTGCTCTAACTAAAGACGGTGTGATTGATTTGTGAGTAAAAAATCATCTGGTTTTTTGTTTTTTTAATAATTATGCAAAAGAAGAAAAAAGAGCTATTCCAAATAAAATAATTAAAAATATGAGGAGTATCAAGGGCAGCAATCCTAAAATAATTGATTTAAATGTGGATAATTTATGTGTTTTGTGCAATATGAATACATTTGCCACCAGTAACCATAACCCTCCAAGAACCATTACAATTCCCGTAATAATATTGGATGGAATAAAAGCTAACCAATAAATAACAAAAATACTACTAATTGCCCTAAAATACTGGATCCCCGTTGCTTGTCCACCGAATATAAATTTGGCGATAAAGTGGTATATTGAATAACTAATAAAGAAAAATACAATCATTCCAACAGAGTTTAGTATTATGAGTGTTGGTTTAAGGGTGGAAATTGATGTTGCAATTCCGACAATAAAAATTGTTAGAATTCCATATAATGTTGCTTTTTTATTATCAGTAACATTCTTTAGAGCGTTTTCATTAAATATCAGGATTTTTAAAGAGTCTTTTAATGAAGAAAAATAGGAATATGGACTACTTGTCTGTATTGGATTTGAAGGTATAACAGAAATTTTTTGGTTAATATGTTTTGATTTTGTGGGGGAAGACTTTGCAAAAACCTCTTTATCTACTTTATTTCCTATGGCACCTCCTGCGGCTCCAGCTAAAGCAGCAACCAATCCAACAATAAATCCTGCAACCAGAAAGATAAAAGTGGAAATCAAATTTTTATTAGCATTGGCAGCGAAAAAATCAAAATATAATCCTAAGAGAAGCCCTAAAATTGTGGGAATAAGAAGGATAATAATAAACCTCTTTTTCATACTACTAATAACTGAATGTTATTTATAAATCTAACTAAAAAACCAGGTGATTGTTTATTTCCTACTTTTTGTGTTCGATTTTCTTCACTTCTAAGGGGGTAGATTGTTTACTGGGCCTTTTTTATCAAAACCAACAGACATATAGTAATATTTATAAAGATTAAAGGATTAGTTATTATATGAAAAATTTTGGAGAGGTTATTAAAAAAGAAGGAAAAGATCCAAAATTCTATCTTCCTATAATTAGTTTATTAGAAAAGAAAAAAGAACCTCTTTCTATTAAGGAAATATCAGGTTTATTAAATATCACCTATGGCGCAGCAAAACCAAGATTGCATAAATTAGAAAAATGGGGACTTATAAGAAGAATGAAGAGAGGTTTTTATTGTTTACAAGAAACCTTTAATAATTATTCTAAAATTTCTAAAGCTAAAGGAGAGCCATTTTTTATTAAGGGATGTATTAGGATAATGGGATCAGGTAATGGGGTTTGGATAACGGTTTATAATTCTAAATTTGGAGAGATAAATAATGGAAAATACTGTGTGGTGGAAAGTTTTGAAAAAGATAGGGCGACAATAAGAAAAAGCAATAAATTTGCTGGAAGTAAATTATATTTATTAAAATCCAAATCTGTAGGAATCTCCATCTCTCGCAAATTAATTTCCAAGAATATTTTAAAAATTCTTTCTGCAAAAGCAATACCTATAAAAATAGGAATTTATCTTAATGAATGGGATGTATCTGTTGGAGAATTATTTAGTACAGAGTCTATGGAAGATGGACAGTTAGCAAGAGAATTAAGTAAGATAGGGGGAGTAGAGAAACCAAACAAATTTGATAACCTAAAAGCAGACATTATTTTTAATTATAAAGATAATAAAATTCCAATAGAAGTCACAACCACAAAACCTTCCTTAGAATCAAGCCAACCTCAACACAGGATGAGTGGCATTAAGGCATCACAAATTTTGATGAGGTTTTATTTCTCAATTAAGTGGAACCATTTACATAATCTTTCAACAATTCTTGTAATGCATAAAGATTGGAAAAATCAAGATTGGGTAAAAAAAGAGTTAGAGTTTATGAAGAATTTTCATTGTTATGTTGTTTTTACAGATTTTAAAGGAAATTGGGCTCATAAATCTGCTTTAGAAATAAAACGTTTAACAGAATCATCTCTTTTTAATAAAACAACCCTGCTCCGTTCATCCTGATCTTCTATTTTATAACCTGTTGTTTTTTCAATTTTCTTAGAAAAATCTAACATTTCTTTCATAAGAGGCATACGATTGTATCCCAATCTTTTTCTAGAGAAGCCTACAGCCATGTAGCTTTTTATTTCTATGAAATCGCTTTGTGTTCTTCTAATCAACTCAGAAAATTCTTTAATGTGTTTTTCATCCATATTAATTTCTCTGACTAAATTCATCCTAAAAACAGTACGACATTTTAATTTTGACATAATTTCTAAACTTTTCATTAGTCTCTCCCATGCATCTGATTTTGTGCTATGATGAAATCTCTGATATTCAGATTTATTAGAAACATTTACACTAATATAAAGTTGTGTTGGAAGTTGATTTTTTCTTTTTAATTCAAGCAATTTTTCAGGATAAAGGCCATTTGTGACCAAGAAGGATGTTTTCCCCCTTTTTCTTAATTCTACAATTAAGTCTCCGATGAGAGGATAAAGTGTAGGTTCACCTGAAAGTGAAATTGCAAATTGCATTGGTTCTTGTGCTTCAGTGTATTTTTTTTGATTAGCTCTACTTACTTTTTTTCCAATGCTTGTTGGTAATTTTTTAAAGCCTAATAGTAATTTTTTTTGCGCTTCAATACACCCATCAATTATTACTTTAGGAGAATCAATGTTTTTTGGTAATTTATCTCCTAGTGTGTGTTCAATTGCTCTCCAACAATGCACACACTTATTTGGGCACCACATTACTGCAGGAGTCATCTGACAACATAAATGGGAATTTATTCCATAGAATTTTTCTTTATAACAAACCCCTTCATCTTTTAAGGAATTTTTTGTCCATCTACAAATTTGTACTGCTGAGTGTTTGCCTACAATTCTATAATGCTGTTTAATTAAAATATCTCTTACTTTTTTTGGAATCATTTTTAAAAATAATATTTACTTATTTTAAATCTTTAGAATTATTAGTGGTACTGTATTGTGCAAGTGGGATTACCAACCTCTTTTGCTCCATTAGGAATAGTTGGCAAATCACAGCTACATGCTGGTTTTCTTTTATTGTCAAATTCACATCTTATTGTTTCAGCTTTTGCTTTTCCAGGAAAAATATATCCTTGATAACAAGTTCCACTGCAAAATGATTTTGTCTCAATAATTGAATTTTGTTGGTTTGAATTAACTTCTTTAGAAACAAATCCTGTAGGGCTTGATACTATTGCTAGTAATCCTAAGACTAAAACAAATGCTAACAAAATTAAAAATGCAAGCCCTCTTGAATATCCCTTCTTTTTCATATTATCCTAAAGATAGTTTAATTTAAAAACTTTTATAAAATCAACGCAATTGCCCAAAACACCATTATTGCTAAAAGTATAAGTAAGAATAATCTTGTTATCCACTTAAAGCAAGCCTTTGCAATTTTCTCACTTTTAGTTATTTTTAATACAGTTAGATAAAAGAACATTCCTCCATCAAAAATTCCCATTGGAAGCATGTTTACTAGCGCAACACTAATACTTATTAAAATTAACCACCATAATAAATGATATATAAACCATCCAATATCTCCAATTATAGGTTCATAATATGTATTTGGATCCTTAAATGAAGATAGCGCTAAAAATATTTTACCCATAAGCCCACCAGAGTCTCTTTTAAAGAACACAATTCCGAGCCACCTTTTTCCAGGCTCAGTTGGATTTTCCCCACTTAAAATAACTGTAGTTATATTCTCACCCTCATTTGTTTTTGTTTTTATAACAATCTCTTCTCCAGCAGAATATTTATCTAATTCACTACTTAAATCATTAATTGAATATATTGGCTCATTATTTATTTCTGTTATTGCTCCATTAAGACTAGCATTTATTGCAGGAGAGTCATCATAAAGAGCAATTGTTCCAGATTGATCTGGAAATCCTTTTATTCCTACAAATTTTTTACTATTTGCAATTATTTCATTAAAGGTAGAATTTTCAACTAAATCTGATAATGATTCCACTGTTGGGTTGTTAATAATTTTTCCATTTACCATTGTTATGTCAGATATATTAACTATAGAATATGAATAATCATCAAATACAACTCCTGCAGGAGCAAAAGCTAAAATAAAAAATAAAGCGAGTATGCCTAAAAACACAATCGCAGTAAGAGTATTTGCAAACGTTCCTGCACTAAGAACTTTTCTTTGTTCAAAGTTTTTTGCCTTTCCCATACTTTTTTCATCTTGCTCAACAAATGCTGCAGGAAAAATAGGAAAGAAAAATGGAAAAAATCCAAAACCAGTTGATTTAATATTAATCCCGTGTCTTCTCATATAAATGCCATGAGCAAATTCATGAAATATTGCAATAATTGCTATTATTATAATCCAGTAAGTAAAGTAAAATGGTGGTAAAAACGTTACAACCTTATCTATGTATGGAATAAGAGGCATTATTGGAGGAACTTTGATTGCACTAACAACATCTGGCCTAAATAAGTATATCTGAACAATTGTATAGGTCATATATAAAACACCAATCATTAACAAATATCCTAATCCTACAGAAATATACCCTAAAAAATCAAGAGTTTTCTTATACTTTTTCCCTATGCGATCAATTAATCTCATTCCCCACTCAGTTCTATATAGTAGCAAAACTCCTTCTCTTTTGAGATTTTTTCTTCCTTTATATAAGAACCAAGCTATAAAAAGAATAAATATTCCTAATAGGACTAAATCATAAACCAAAAAACTCAATTTTCATTCACCTATTTTTTCTTTGTGCAAATGACTGCGTTGATTTGAGTCTGCTTTTGCATCTTATTTTTTCTTCAAAGGCCTAAAAGCTGTTCTCTTGCACTTTCTGCATTTAACTTTTCCTTTGAGTATTTTTTGAGGATCTGCTCTCATTTTTGTCTGGCATCCTTTACATACAAATACATTCTTAAAAAGTCTATTTTGTGCTTCAGGTATTTTTGCCATCTTATTTAAAATAACTGTTTAAATTCATTTAGTTTAAATCCAGGTATTTTTGCCATCTTATTTAAAATAACTGTTTAAATTCATTTAGTTTAAATCCAGGTATTTTTGCCATCTTATTTAAAATAACTGTTTAAATTCATTTAGTTTAAATCCAGGTATTTTTGCCATCTTGTTTTGTTTTTTGACTTAATTCTGTTTTAGTTCTTTTGCAATTTTCAGAAAATACACGTGTTCTTTCTGAATCTGTCATATAAGCAGTTGTTGTTGAGGTATCATATGCTTTAACTTCTTCAGGTTCTGATTTTTCTCTATAATCTTTCTTTGTCATTTTTTATTCTTGGGTTTTGCGCTTTTAAAGTTTTCTTTTAATAATCATCTTGCCTTCAATATCCCAATACTCAACATTTGAATTTTCCTCAAGTGTTTCTTTTATATCCTCTGCACAAGGAACTTCAATTGTTTCAAAACTTTCTAAATCCATTACACTAACGTTTTCACCAACACTTAAAACTTGAGCTTTTCTTTTATTTACTTCAGGCACTTCAATCTTATCATGTCCAGGAACAACAAACACTTTTTTATTGCTTTTTAGTATGGCTATTGCCTCAATTCTTGCTTTAGAGTGTCCGTGTTTTCCTGTCTTACTTACATCCATTTTTTTAACAGTATATGGCTCTCCTTCAAGAAGAATATTTGTTCCAACCCTTGCGTCTGTGGCATTAATTATTTTTAAAACCATAACTAACAAAAAAGGGATACGTTTATAAACATTTTCTATTCTGTAATCTCATGCCACTCACAAAAGGAGATTTTATTGAGATAGAATTTATAGGTAATTTACAAAATGGAGAAGTTTTTGACTCAAATATTTCAGAAGAATTAAAAAAAATTAACCCTAATTTTAATAAAAATCAAGCAAAACCTTTTACACTTTGTTTAGGAGAGTCTATGTTTCTTAAAGGAGTAGAGGATTATCTTGTAGGAAAAGAGATTGGAGAGTATGTTATTGAGCTTACTGCAGATAAAGCATTTGGAAATAGGGACACAAAATTAATTAGTAAAGTTCCTCTAAAAATCTTTCATGAGCAAAAAATAAACCCAATTCCAGGATCTGCATTTAATTTTGATGGAAAAATAGGAAAAATTCTAACTACATCAGGAGGAAGAGTGCTTGTGGATTTTAATAATCCATTAGCAGGCAAAGATATTATATACAAAGTTAAAGTCTTAAGAAAAATTAATGACTTAAACAAAAAAGCTAGTGCACTAAACGAATTTTTATTTAGAAAAGAAATTGATTTTACAATTAATGATAAAAAACTAACTCTAAAATTAGATAAGCAAATGAGTCAATTTGCTATTCTTTTCAAAGATAAATATAAAGATATGCTAGGCCTTGATTTAGAAGTAGATGAAATTGAAGAGAAACCCAAAGCTTCTCAAAAGAAATAATTTTTATACTCTTTTCTACTCTTATTTTTATAGATAGTCTTCCAATTATAAAAAAGCAGGTGATAGTCTTGTTTGTTTTTGCTGTTTTAATGTCAATTGCAGCAATAATTCACGGGGTTTTTTTAGATTTGGATTTTGAATCTATTAAAAGATTAACTTTGGAAGGATTAGTCTTAACTATTTTAGTTTTATATCCCGCAATATTATTTTTGGAATGGGTTTTTGATATAAACAACAAAAGAAAGTTTGATGAAATTGAAAAAAAGCTTAAGAGGAAGAAGTAGAAGAAAGAGTTGTTTTTGGTTTTCTATTCCAACTAAGTAATGATACATAAAAGTCTTTTACTATTGCAAAAATTGATTTAATTAACCCATAGGCCTTATCTATTCCCTCAGAATATGTTTCTGTTTTTATATTGTTTTTAGCTCTATTATAAAATTTCTCAAACCAATAAATCAGCCTAAATCTTGTACCATGTAATCTATCTGTAGCAAAAACTATTTTTTCAGGATTTTCGTCCTTAACTAAATCATAACTATATATGACATTGCCCCTTGTGTTTTTTGATTTAGATTCAATTGTTATTTTTTCTCTTGGAACACCATCTTTTCTTAAAGCACGATATATTTTTCCTGATTGTGTTGTTCCGTATTTATACATATTCCAATCTCCTTCATAATCCATTTGGCCACTAATTATAACTTTCTTATTTTGATTGTTTTCATAGTATTTTCTAGCACCAGCTATAGCTCTTTGATTATCTATTTCTTTTGTTGGGCTTGTTCCAACAGCTATCACTTCTAAACCACTTCCTACCATAAAAATTCCTTTCATTGTCTATTTAAAAAACTTCTGGGAAATACCTTTAATAATCCTTTAGGTTGAGTACACTTACTCAGACTTGGATATAAAAAAGCCTAAAAAATAACACAATAATCCTTATAAATCTCGTAGTATTGCACTCAATATGGATGATATCTTTACAAATAGTGGTGAGACTTCTCCTATGAACGAATTAGTTCCAGAAGTGAAGGCAATAGATAAAGAGTTAGCAGAGTTAATAAAAAAACAAACAGCAAAAATTAAAGTTATTGGTATTGGTGGAGGAGGAAATAACTCACTCTCACGTATGAGAGAAATTGGAATTAAAGGTGGAGAATTAATTGCAGTTAATACTGATGCTCAAGATCTGCTTTACGCAAATGCAGATCAAAAAATACTAATTGGTAGAGAATTAACTCAAGGGTTAGGTGCAGGATCAAATCCTAAAATAGGTCAGGAAGCAGCAAAAGAGTCAGAATCAGAAATAAAAAAGAAGCTTTCAGGTTCAGATATGATTTTTATTACATGTGGCCTTGGTGGAGGAACTGGAACAGGCGCAGCGCCAGTAGTTGCTAGTGTAGCAAAAAAGCAAGGAGCACTAACTATAGGAGTTGTTACACTTCCATTTACAATTGAAGGAAGAAAAAGAATAGAGAATGCAATGGACGGTCTTGAGAGAATGGAAGCTACAGTTGATACATTGATAGTGATTCCTAATGATAAACTTTTAGAGTTAGCTCCAGACTTACCCCTTCATACAGCATTTAAAATTGCTGACGAAATTTTAACTAACGCAGTAAAAGGAGTAACTGAGCTAGTAACAACATCAGGTCTAGTTAATCTTGATTTTGCAGATGTAAGAGCAGTAATGGTTAATGGAGGAGTATCATTAATAGGAATGGGTGAAGCAGACAGCCAGAATAGAGCAATGGAAGCTGTTGAAAAAGCAATCCAGAACCCACTTTTAGATGTAGATATTGCTAATGCAAATGGAGCATTAGTTAACATAATTGGTGGGCCAGATATGAGTCTTGAAGAGTGTAAGTCAGTAATTGAAGAAGTTGGAAATAAACTAAGTCCTGATGCGAAAATGATTTGGGGAGCACAGATCCAACCAGATATGGAAAAATCTATTAGAGTTCTTTTAATTGTTACTGGAGTAAAATCAGCTCAAATTCTGGGGCATACAGAGTCACTCGAATCTATAAAACATCAAGAAATTGAAGAAGAATTAGGAATAGAGTTTATTGAATAAAATGCACGAAACTGTTAAACTAAGTTGGTCTGACTCAGAAGCTTCAATATTTTTTGAAGGTTAAGGCCATTATTTTGGAATTCCAATTGATATTTCTACTAGAAGAACAAATAAAGGAACCCAAATTTATTTTAATTATTCTGAAAATGAGCTTCCACAAACAGCTCAAATTGGATTGAGAGGCCTTGAAGTTGCTGCAAAAAATGCAATTCACGGAACTGTTAGGAAATTAGATGCACAACCAACACTTCCATTTAAAGTTAGTTCCCAAGTAGGTGTTGAAATTTCTAGAGAATATAATTTTGAAATGGAAACAAAATAATAAAATGTCAAAAGATCTAACTTACAAATTTGATAACGTAGTTGAGTTAATGAGTTTTCATAGAACTTTTGTTAACCTTCTTATGGATATTAATGACAGAACAAGAAAATTATATGTTACTAATACAGAAATTAATGAGGAACTTTATGAGGAAGCAAAAGGACTTTTAAAAAGGGCTGAAGAGCTTCCCAAATTTTATGGTAGGAATGGACCTCTTTATACTGCTTATGAAAATTGAAATTAATAGTAAATGGTGCTAAGGAATTATTAGACAATAAAGAAGCCACATTCTATAAGGAAGACCTTCCATTTTGAATAATTTTAAAAACCCTTTAATTCTATTTAGTCTATGACATTAGGATCAAAAGTAAGCACATTTTTAACAAAGTGTAGACGTGTTTGGCACTCACTTAAAAAACCCTCAAAAAAAGAGTTTAATATGACTGCAAAAATTTCAGCAATAGGAATAGCTCTTTTAGGTCTAATAGGATTTCTTATCTCTCTAGCAATGAAAGCTTTTATATAAAAACATTTTTAAACCCCTAATTTAACTTAATAATATCCTTTTCAACTAATTACATGGTTTTAAAGTAGTGGAGACAAAAATAAAGTGATTTTTATAATAAAGGTTACAACAAATAAAGAAGAAAGAGCAGTTGATATGATTGCGGATAGAGTAGAAAAGAAAACTCTAAATGTGTTTAGTGTTCTTCGTCCTCACGGATTAAGAGGATATGTTTTATTAGAAGCTGAAGACAGAGACTCAGCTGAAGAAGCTGTATTTAATCTTCCTTATGTTAAAGGAATTATTGGAAAAACTATTGGTTATGATGAAATAAAAAACATGGTTGAGCCTTCTGCAGCAGAGATTTCAATTAAAGAAGGAGATATGGTAGAGATTATTGCTGAACCATTCAAAAAAGAAAAAGCGAAAGTTATAAGAATAGACAAGCAAAAAGAAGAAGTAGTAGTAAGTTTACTAGGAGCTGTGGTTCCACTGCCTGTTACAATTAAATTAGATAATGTTAAAGTCATAAGAAGAGATGAAGTAGAGGAAGAACAATATGCAAATTAAAATTTTAGCTGAAGGGGGTAAAATGTCACCAGGCCCTGCACTATCACAAAAATTAGGCCCAGCAGGAATTAATATGGGAAAAGTGATTTCAGAGGTAAATGAAGCAACAAAAGATTTTAAGGGTCTTAAAGTTCCAGTTGTTTTAGATGTAGATCCTAAAACAAAAGAATTTAGTGTTCAAGTATTTTCTCCACCAGCTTCAGAATTATTAAAAAAAGAATTTAAGTTAGAAAAAGCTTCAGGAATTCAAAAAAAGCTTAATGTGGGAAATGCTTCAATTGAGCAAATAATTTCAGTAGCAAAACAAAAAATGCCAAATATGCTGGCTAAGGATTTAAAGGCAGCAGTAAAATCTGTTATAGGAACTTGCACAAGTATGGGAATTTTAGTAGAGTCTAAACCCGCTAGTGTTGTAGGTACTGAAATCGATAAAGGAAAATATGATAAAGAAATTAATGAAGGTGTAACTGAGACACCTGAAGAAAAAAGAAAACAATTAGATTCTTTTTATAAGGAATTAAGAGATGATCAGGATAAAAAAGTTAAAGTAGAAGAGAAAGCTAAAGAAGCTGAAGCTGAAAAGAAAGCTGAAAAAGCTGAAAAAGCCGAAGACAAAAAAACAGCTCCAGCTAAAAAGAAATAGCTTTATAAATCACCCTAACCCTTTTTTATAATACTCTGGGGGTGTGGGGTAGCCTGGTAGCCTTTCAGGTTTGGGACCTGAAGACCCCGGTTCAAATCCGGGCACTCCCATATGTTTATATAATTCTTTTAATGTTCCCTATTTATGGTTAAAAAGAAAAAACAAAAAGAAGTACGTGCCTGCCCAAATTGCGGCAGTATAAGAGTTAAAGGAGCATATACTATGAGTCCAACAGAAAGAGCCTCCTATAACATTAAAAATAAGATGTTTGTTTACTCTCAAGAAAATATAGAATATTATGGATGCAAAAGTTGTGGATATTATGGTCCTATGCCTAAAGTAAAACAAAAAGATTTAGCTGATTTTAAATTTAGAGTAAAAAAAAGTAAAGATTTTCGGGCTCAAGGCATAAATACAAATAAATTATCTTTAAGACTGACCTCTATTTCTACACTTGTCTTAATTGTGTCTTTTTATTTATATATTCTTACAAAAAGTTATTTTTTATTAATTCTTGGAGGTCTAAGTATTTTAGGAATAATATATGCGCTAATTCATTTTCATATAATCAAGAAAAAAACTTAAAGCAGAAGTTTTAAAAACACTCTTTTAACTTATAATATATATTAAATTGGTTTCCTGCCTTCAAGGGAAGGTTAAGCGAAGGAAACCGTTAGGTGTCCTCGCATGCCAACAAAATTAAAAAAAACAAAATCAGCAGGAAGATTTGGTGCTAGATATGGTAAAAAAATTAGGGCAAGGTTAGTTAAGATTGAAGATAAACAAAAACAAAAACAAAGATGCCCTTTTTGTAAAAAACTAGGAGTAAAAAGACTCTCAAAAGGAATTTGGAATTGTCCAAAATGCAAGAAAAAATTTGCCAATAATGCTTTTTATATAGATTGATTTAATATGGTTAAAAGAATTAAATTTAAAAGGGAAGTTGACGGTTAAGAAACCGTAGGTGTCTTACCATGGTAAATTATAAGTGTTTCAAGTGCGGAAAAAAAATCACTAATACAGAACTTGATAAAAGGTTTGTGTGTCCTTATTGTGGATCAAAGATTTTTTTTAAGCCAAGAACTAAAGTAAAAAAAGTAAAAGCAGTTTAAGATGGATCAAAACGCAAAACTACAAGAAATGCAACTCATTGAGCAAAGCCTTCAGCAAATTGTAATGCAAAAACAAGCTTTTCAGATGGAACTGTCTGAGACAAAAACAGCACTTAAAGAAGTAGAAAAATCAGGAGAAGATATATACAAAATTGTCGGACAGTTGATGTTAAAGTCTGAAAAAAGCGATATTGTAAAAGACTTGAAAGAAAAACAAAAATTACTTGATTTAAGAACAAGTTCACTAGAAAAGCAAGAAAAGACAATGGCAAAGCAGTTAGAAAAGCTAAGAGACGAAGTTTTAAAAGCTCAGAAGAAATAATATATCAATATATCAATAGATCTACGAAATCTTTATAAATATCTACAAGTTAAATTAACTATGGTTTTTGATAAGATAAAAAAAGCGTTTTCAGCGTCCCCAGAAGCTGAAGCAATGGATGATGAGTATGTTGAAATAGATCTAGAGCAAGAGCAAAAACAAAATAAGGTTTTGGTTAAGTTATTTACTCTAAAAAGCTATGAAGATACTACAAATATCCTAAATGCCTTAAGAGAAGGATATACAATTGCTATAATTGATATTAAGATTCTGAGACAAAAAGATCCAATTGAGCTAAAAAGAGCAATTTCAAAAATCAAAAAAACAACTGATGCTCTTGAAGGCAATATTGCTGGTTTTGGAGAGACTACTGTGATTGTCACACCCTCATTTGCAAAGATTCACAAAGAAGTATCAAGACCAAAAGAAGAGAGAAGCAAATTTGACTAAATTTCTATCCAATAACTCATATTTTCATATGTAAAAAAATTTATAAATCATTTTTATCTAGATATATAATGAATAAAAGAGGAGTAGTAGCATTTATTTTTATACTTGGCTTATTTGTAATTCTGCCATTTATAAGTGCAGTAGATACAGAAATAAAAATTAAGACAGTTCCTTTTGGTAATGTGAATATCAATGTTCTTGATCCAGACTCAGAAACTTTTAGTTCTTTAAAAAGATTTAATGCAGATGCTAATAATTACGGAGATGTTTTTTTTGTTTATGAGAATAGCAAGGACGAATTTGATCTTTCTGTTTATGTAAAAAGAAACGATAAAAGACTTATTTATGAAACATACGGAACTTTTGAAGCTGGCGAAGATATTTATTTAGAAGTTGCACCTGAAGATTCAAAATTATTTTACGCACCTAATGAAACAGAGGACAATGATACTGTTGTGAATAATACAGTTAATAATGAAACTGAAGAAAATGGCACAGTAAAAACAGACACAGAACCAGAATCTGTACCTGCTACAATAGATACAACCGACGAAATACCAGAGCAGACTCCAGGAATTACTGGAGCAGCAACAGATAATACAAATAGCAAAGGAATATTTTCAAGCGCAATTGTTTATTTTATACTCGGATTTTTAGTTCTCGGAGCAATTGTTGTTACAGGAGCACTAAAATTAAAACAACTTAAGAAAGAGGATTATAGTGAGGGCGGCAAGAAAAAAGAAATTAAAGTAAAAAAATTAAGTGAGAAATTAAAAGAAATGAAAGATATTAAAAAAGAAGCAAAAGGTGAGTATGGAAAAGCAATTGAAGAGGCTGAAGAAAAAATTAAACAAGCACAAAAAGAGTTAAACAAATTAAAAAATGCTGAAAAAATTAAGGAGCTAAAAAAGCAGATTGAAGAAAACAAAAAAGAATTAGAAGACCTTGAAGGCGAGGATTAAGACTAAGACTAATTTAACTTTATCAATTCGAGTCTTGGTTAGAGATGAGGATTAATTTTTTAAACACTATTTCTTCCTATGAATATATGAAGACATTATTTATTCCAGCAAAATCAAAGATTAAGCTAGATAAAACTAAATTTCTAGCTGAAGCAAAAAAATTACCTAAAAATATAGTTGTTGCTTACTCTATCCAATACAAGGTTTTAGCAGAGTCTGTTAAAGAAGTTCTATCCAAAACACATACTATTAATAGTATTATACAAATTTTAGGATGTAGTAATCCAAATTTGCCTAAATATACTAAAGCAGTATTACTAATAGGACAAGCTAGGTTTCACGCTATATCCTTAGCGTTTGAATCTAATCTACCTATTTATATAATGGAAAATAATATCATCACAAAAGTAACTGAAAGTGAGGTTGCTAAATTAAAGCAGAATAAAAATAAAGCTAAATTAAAGTTTCTGAACTCAGACAGTGTTGGAGTACTAATTTCAATTAAACCTGGTCAGAATAGGTTAAATAGAGCACTTAAGTTAAAAGATAAGTACAAAAATAAGAAGTTTTACTTCTTTTTATCTAATAATATAAATAGTAACGAGTTTGAGAATTTTGGAATTAGTTGTTATATTAATACTGCGTGTCCACGTTTGGATTTAGATAGTTCTGTTATTAATTTAAGTGAGGTAGAAAATCTTTCTTAAACTTTAGCAATTGAAAATAATCTTTTTAGTGCTACAACAATTGTTGCTGGAAGAAATAGAGTTAGTAATGCAGCAAATATTGATGAAACAGTAGCACCTATTGATAAACCTATAATTGATCCTGTAACACTTTCCATTCCGAATTTGCTTACTATTATAATGATTGTTCCTGTAATTAAAAAAGACTCAGATTCTTTATTTCCTACTTTAATTGCAAATCCCACAGTAAGGCCCAATATAACTAGTATTGCATAAATTTGAGCATTATAAGTCATTATACTTCCCATGCTTAGTAGTGATGAACTAATACCTATTATTATAGCAAGAACAACTCCAACTAAAAATGCCCATGCACCTAGAGAATTTTCTCGTGATCTTAGTGTCATTTTATTTTATGTTAATTTTAAGACCTAAGAAATATATAAATCTTTTTCTAATTTTTTTAAATGCATAAAAAATCTATATTTTTAATTATAGAAAACTTTATAAACTATAGTAACGCAAGAATGATAACAAAATGAAAGGCAAAAATATAGCTTTAATTTTTATGAGTATATTCTCAGTATTTCTATTTGCAAGTATTGTAACTGCCGGAGTAACTTTTACTGCTACAGGAAATTCTGTAACAGCAGATCAAGGAGATACAGTCACTGTGACATTTTCAGTTACAGAAGATGGAACAGGAGATTTAACTGATATAACCTTTAATACACCAGTAACACTAACTTCTGGATCAAACACACTTGATTCAGCAAGCACAATAACTGGAGTAATTACAGAACTAGACGAAAATGAAACAAGTTCTGATATGACACTTAATTTTGTTGTTGCGGCAAATCAAGCACCAGGAACATACACAGGAAACTTAACTCTAACTGGAAATTATACAAGTGAGGAAAGTTTTGATCTTCCAATACAGATTGTTGTTAATGAGCCAGTTGACCCAGAACCAGAGTGGAAAACTGATTTTTGTGAATGGGATGGTGGAGTATCAACTAATCCAGGAGAACTAGATATAGAAATAGATGACATTAAAATAACAGGATTTGGAGATGATGAATCATTCTTTCCTTTTGATGAAATTGAAATTGAAGTAAAAATAGAAAATGACGGAGATGATGATGTTGATAATATCGAAATTGAATGGGGATTATACGATCACGAGAATGAAGAATGGGTAATTGATGTTGATGATGAAGACGAAGTAGACGTAAAAGACGGAGACGATGAGATTATTACTTTTACATTTACAATAGATGATGATATGGATGTTGATCTAGAAGATTTAGATGATGGAGACCACTATACTCTTTATGTTAGAGCAACTGGTGAAGTTGATGATGGTGATGACACAGACACTTGTCATTCAGATAAACAAGATATAGAAATTGTTATTGAAAAAGACTTTGTTATTGCAACTAATTTTGATTTATCTCAAGATGTAGTTTCATGTGGCTCAGATTTAAACATTAATGCAGATATTTATAATGTTGGCGAAGATGATCAGGACGATGTTACTGTTAGAGTAAAAGTTAGAGATCTTGATTATGATGAAGAAATTGATATAGGAGACATTGATGCTTTTGAAAGAGAAAAATTAGATATCACTATTCAGATACCAGAGGATGCTGAAGAAAAGAATTATGTAATTACTTTTGAAGTCTATGATGAAGACGATGATATTTATGAAAACGATTTTGATGATGATGAATCAAGAACTACTACTTCATTTCAAGTACAAGGAAGTTGTTCAACTAGCCCAGGAGAAACACCATCAGATACAGATTTAGGAGCAATTGTTTCAGCTAATCTAGAATCAGGTGGAAATATTGGAGAACCACTTGTTATTAAAGCAATGATAACAAATACAGGAAGTGAGAGTGGAACATTCTTAGTAAATGTTGCAGGTTATGTTTCATGGGCAGATTTAGCTAGCTTAGATAAAGATACACTTATTTTAGGGCCTGGAGATACAGATGAAGTAATAATTACAATGCAAGTAAAACCAGATTCTGCTGGAGATCAATTATTTAACATTCAAGTTGTAGCTGACCAACAAATTGTTGCTGATCAACCTGTTTCAGTTACAATTCAAGGATCAAGTTCAGCAGGTCTAACAGATACATTTGGAGATAACTGGTACTTATGGCTTATTGGAATTCTTAATGTTATCTTAATAATTATAATTATTATTGTAGCAATAAGACTTGCTAAAAAATAATTTTTCTATAATTTAATTATAGCTTAAATATTTAAACACCTAAATTGTTTTATAATTTAATGAAAAGAGGCAATTTTATTTATAGCATAATTATTAGATATTTAGTCTTAATTTTATTAGGTTTGCCCTTTATTGGGCTCTTTTATTTAGTATTCTCTTCCCTAACCGTTTATCCTGTTTACTGGATATTAGAAATTTTTTATAGTGTTACAAAAATAGGAAACACTCTTTTTGTAAATCATGTACCCATAGAAATAATCGAAGCTTGTATTGCAGGCTCAGCCTACTACTTATTTTTTATATTAAATCTTTCTACACCAAATATAAAAATAAAAAGAAGAATAAAAATACTTCTTATAGCACTAATTTCATTTTTAATAATAAATATATTAAGAATTGTTATACTGTCTATAATGTTTTTATCAGCTTCACTCTGGTTTGATTTTACTCACGAATTATTCTGGTATTTATTAAGTACTGTTTTTGTTATAGTCATATGGTTTATTTTAGTTAGAACCTATAAAATTAAAGAAATTCCTTTTTATTCTGATATTATATCTTTATATAAAAAATCAACATTTAAAAAAAAGAAGAAAAAGTAGAACTTTTACTCAAGTTCTTGATAAGCAATAATTC
>CAZPVF010000003.1:0-25589 GCA_964589955.1 Candidatus Woesearchaeota archaeon | reverse complement strand
AATAGCTCTCCGTAAGATTCTCCACCATGGTATGTAACTGTAGCACTGTACTCATCTCCTGATTTGTCCCATTTCAAGTATGGAGCTGTCTCATCATAAATAACACTATAGAATACATCAGTGTCTCCATCCTCAATAAATGTTACTGATTCTCCTGTAATATCACTTACATGAGCTTTTAGACTTGTCTCGTCAAGAGTCATATAGAACTCTTTACCTCCAGCAATGTTCTCGTTCTTATCTTCACCATCAAAGTACAAGTACCAGCTAGCAATTGTATGACCTGTAGAGTTAGTGTATCCGTTAGCTAGAGCAGACAAGTTCAACATACCTTGTGGGTGTGTTGTATCATTGCCATCAGCCATGGTTCCGTAGAAAGGTAAGTACACTTTCATTCCTTCTTTAGAATAAAGTGTATTGAAGTTAACGTTTGCATTTCCTCTTGTTATAAGAACAGTTTTGTTAACTTTGTTAACAGATGTAACTGTTAATTCAACATTACCTAAGCTAAATGTATCTCCTGCTTCAGCTTCAGATTTAGCATCAACCCATCCTCCATTCTTGTAATACTGAATTGTTGTCTTATTTACAGAGTTTTCTATCTTGAAACTTGTAGCCTTCATTAAGTAAGATTCTCCGTCACTTCCATCACTCCATGATGCAACAAAATATTCGTCTGTATTATCGTAGAAGTAAATGTTTGTATCATTATCTGTTCTTAATAGATCATCAGAATCTTTACCAATACCAGCTATTCCAGAACCATTAGTGTAAAGCAGAGCAATATCTGCTGGACCACTTTTTAATGGAAAGTCATCAAGTATCCAGTAAGTATCACTTCCTGGCTTAACTCCTATTTCTTCCATAGCAGGGTAGTACTCTCCAGCATATGTGAACTTTACAGCTTCAAATGCAGGCATTGTTGCTTCTTGGTCTGGAGCAATAAAGACTTCGTCTGATGCTTCCCAACTAATAACAATTGTTGAAAGTTGGTGATTTGAAGAGTTAGTAAAAGCTACAGTAAGATCGTCTTCTTGTTCTTCATTGATTTCAATGTTTGAGCCGTCTGTAAGTACAATCTTTCCATTACCTAGACTAAATTCAACACTACTTACTCCTGTATCTTTTGAACTATACATGATATCTTTGATACCTACATATGTTCCGTCATTAAGTTTGTATGTCTGTGCTTCATCAATTGAGTTTGTAAGCTCTCCATTTACTTCAAGCTTAACTTCACTGCTATCAATAAATGACACACTAACTTCATAACTTGTTCCATCAACTATAACAGTCTTTGTCTCACCTTCTGTGATGACTTCTGTTACTGCTGAGTCTAAAAGAGTAATAGATGCATTTGTGCTTGCTACACTAAGTATATAGTATTCTTTTCCTAATAATGGTAGGGTTGCTGTTGGAAGGTCATTAAAGTAAGGTTCATCACTAAAGTCAATTGTGTAGTTAAGAAGATCTCCTGAAGTTATTCTAAAACCAATTGTTGGAACATCTTCCTTATAGTCATCATCTTCCCACATACCTAATGTTAAGTTTTCTACATCAATTTTTTGTGTGTAGTCAAACTCATCATTATCATCATCTACGAATTTTCCATCAGCTAAAAGGTTTGGTAAGTGATCATCACCTAGAGATACTGCAACAATATCTCTTGTACCTTTACCTATATGGAATTTTGTTGATGATTTCTCAAACTTATATGAGTCACCTCCAGATACTACTGTATCACTGTCACTACTGCTTGCACCTCCAATTCGTGAGTGAAGGTCATTATCAATAGCAGCAGCTTGAATTCCGTCTAGAGCATCAGCAGCGCTTCCTACTACAAGTGCTACATTACTAGCCCCATTCTCAACGAAAGGTGCTGGATAATTAGCAGCTGCAGCAACGCCTGCTGTCATTCCTATCATTAATGCGCTAGTTGCAAGTGCTGAGATTTTTTTAAAATTAAATCCCATCTCTTTTATATTAAACCTCCTTTCACCTCTTTGGACTATGTTGTCTAAAACAACCAACCTCCAAATTAAACAGTTATAGGGAAAACTGTTTTCTCTGGATGAGTATGAATCCCTATTAGATAGCCCAAGATGTTACTTGGTAGAAAAGCTAAGTGTTTTAGTTTAAAAAGGTTGTTGTCTATTTTTTCTATTATAGAAATATTTACTCTTAATCTTATGGTTTTATTTATAAAGCTTACGGTGTAACTAACTAATTAATACACTATATTCTGTACACTAAATAAAAAGGTTTATTAACATATCTATCTTTATTTAATAGATATATTAACATATAGTATATGGTTAAAAAATATATATTAAATATATCTATTTTAAAATAATAGATATAAAAAAGTTAAATATCTCGTCGATAAAATAAAATTAATAAAAATATTATAAAATGGCAAAAACAAAGGTTCGAGAAGTAACAGTTGTAGAGTCAAAAGGAACTTTTAATATTTTTTCAAAATCTGCAATAAAAAAGTCAGATTTTGACTTTAATGGCTTAAGCGCACTAAGAAATCTTTTAACTAATGAAAAAGCAAGAATACTTCACGTAATAAAAAATGAAAAACCATGTTCAATTTATGATCTAGCAAAAAAGCTTGGTAGAACATTTAAGTCTATTAGTGATGATTTAAAGCTACTTGAGCGCTTTGGTTTTATTGAATTTACTAAAGAAAAAACTAAAAATAGAGTAAGACATAAGCCAGAAGTAGTAGTAGATACAGTAACTGTGCATATTAAGCTCTAAAATAGCAAAATTAGTCATAATAACCTATAAACGTAATATCATACCATTTACTGTCTTTCATATATTTCTCACTAAATCCTCTTGAACTTCCATTTAAAATACCTTTATTTCTGCTATAAATTGTCTTAATAAATGCCTGATCAAGCTCTAAAACTGTAATATTTATTTCATATCCTCTTACTCTTTTTCCTTCTCCTACATCCCATGCTGAATCAAGAATTGAGTCTAGTGTATCTTCTAGTATTTGACAAGAATCACCATTTTCACAATCTCTTTGGTCATGAAAGCATAAATATGTTAAATCATTAATTTCTATATACTCTCTATCTATACATCTTGTAGTATACTGTGTTACTGAGCGTAAAAAGCTCTGAACTTCATAATCTTGCATATTTGTTTCATTTGGTTTTATTGCTAAATATAGCCATAAAAACACTAACCCTATAATAATTACTATTACAATAATTATACCAAATCCTACCATCTCTTCTTGGCCCTTTTTTGCTATTTTTCTCATGTTTGCTTAGTATAGCTTACCATTAATCTTGCAAGCTCACATTTAGTGTAAGATTTTCCTCCTTCTTGTTCAATTCTACATAAGCTAATAAAATTTGATTCATAGACTCCTACAGTTCCAGATTCAAGTATGTTATATGTTGTGCAGTCTGGATAAGTTAGCACATTACACTCTTCGTGTGTTGCAGAAGGGTGAATTTTCCAAATTTTTATATCATCTACGCCCCAAAAATTCTTATATCTGCTTGAGTTTTGCATTAAAATTAAAACTTTATCTGAATCTACACAATCAGCATATTTTGAGTGAAATGCTGTTCCACATGTAAATTCAGGTGAATTTGCTAGTTTTGATACTAATAATTTTGCCTGTCTTGAATTAAGCTCACTCACATCCTCTTTAACTGACTGAAGATAAAAACCTAAAAAAAACAAGCCAACTAAGACAAAAAATAGAGTCAGAGCTATTAAAACAAATGCTGTCTGTTGTATTTTCATCTGTCCTAACTTATTAACATTTACCATAGTAAGCAATCTCTAAATTTTGAATTATCAATTAGATTATTTCTTGTTGAGTAAAGTAGTGGCAAATCACTTGAATCTTCATAATTTATTGCTTGAGAGTATAGATTATCTAAGCTAATAGGAGTAATACAGTTTTTTGATTCAATATAATCTTTTTTCTGATCATAAATATATGCTAAACTTGCTACTCTAGCCATAATTCTTTTCATCTGACACTCATAAATTTCTGGATCTGAAAATATACTTGCAAGCATTGTAGAATCATCACCAAAAGTTACAGTTTTACCTAATTTTCTTGTTGTTTGGGTTACTGCATTATCTACAACTATTGTGCAGTCACTAGCTGGAGAATTTGGAAAACACACTTTTTCGTCTGCATTATCTGGGCATTCTCCTGAAACATTTACAATATTGTCTAGATTTAGTGCCATAGTTAAATTAGTTATTCTCTTATGAGCACCACTAAAGCAGTATGTTTTAGATTTAGGTATAACAAAAACTAGATCTGCTACCTTATAAGGAAAGTCTAGCTTTCTTGAAAATATATAAAAATACCTATCTTCAATTATTTTATCTGAAAATAAGTACTTATTTTTGAATTCTACTTCTATATCTCCACCGTGTTCTTTACCAAATATTTTTTGTGAAGTTTTAAGGCCTTGAGTGCCAAAAGAACTATCTAGATTACATGTGTTTGTAATTTTACTTTTAAGAGATATGTCTAAAACAGTGGTTTTTGAGTCTTCAAAACCTGTTTCAAGTGGATCAAATATCATACCCAAGTTTCTACTAACTTGTGCTCCCTGATTTGTGCCCTGCAAATCAATTAAACTTACAGAAACATAAATTGCCATAAATAAAATAAATGCTCCAACTACTAAAGCAAATATCCAACCAAAACTAACATTCATAAAACCTTTTTTATTATTCATATTCCTCGTGAAACAGTAACTAGATTTTCTCCACGCTCTTTTTTAAGAATCATTTTCACTTCTCCACCTTGATTTTTAAAACAAATATGTCCTGAGACTTCTTCAGGAATTGACGGGTTCAGAGGATTAATTTGTTTATTTGCTGCTTCAGTTGTTTTATCAATATCAATGTTTTTAATATTTACATAATCTATTTTAAGTCCGTTATTTTTTGGCAAAAAGTATAAATTTTCATCATACTGTGATCTTTGTAAGCAAATGTATTTTATATTTGAGGGAAGTTGGTATACTGCATCAGGATTAGTTCCAAATGTTCCTTTATAAAGAGCATCAATATCTGCTTGAAAGTTTTCATAAAACTTTCCAACCATAGCATTTTTTTGTATGTCTAAAAAAGTAATTATTCCATAAATTGCTAGAGCCAAAAAAGCAATTATTAAAATAATTGAAAAAATCATTCCAAAAGAAAGTTTCATCTGTCCTAATTTTTCACCTCTAGTCATATTAGAATTAACTAACTATAACTTATAAAACTTTTTTATTCTGAGAAATCTTCAGATAATTTAGCAATAATACTACATATATTATATGCAGGTTGATTAGTAAATTTGTCTCTACACTTAATATAAAGGGTTTTATCTGGATCCCAATCTGTAAAGTGTTCTAGTTGTTCTGAGTCTATACTTTTGAATTTTATTCCTTCATCAAAGTCATAAACACAATTATTTATTCCAAAAACACATTCAGATGATTCATCAGTTGCAATTCTTAAATAATTTCTATCATGATACATCCTAACTACAGTAGGTGGATCTTCATCAGTCTCAACTGTGTATGTGATTGTGGTTGAGTCAGAGTTTCCACCTCTATCAACACACATTATATTACATGTGTAGTCTCCAGGAACTGGAAAAATATCTGCTTCGTGAATTGGCGCAAAGTCTGTTTCATCTTCACCAATAAAGTAAAAACTATCTAATGGTCCGTCTTCATCCCAGCAAGACTCACTATATGAGCAAAGCGCTTCACCATCTTTATATCCTCCAAGTGTTCGTGTTTCTAGTGTTACTCTTACTTGTGCAGTTGAGTCTTTTACAGTTGTTTCATTTGGTTCTGCATAATCAATATATAGTGGTTGAGTTCCGTATAAAATAAATTCATATCCTTTAGCATTTTCATTTCTATCATTTTCTTGAGATCTTGGTTTATCTTTACACCTGAAATAAAATGTGTTTTTTTGCATGTCTCTAATTGAGCTTAGTGTAGTTGTGCAAGTGTAGTGTGCCTGACCATTAATCTGTGTTACTCTATTTGAACATGTAAAGTTTCCATACATATTACTAAATGATGTATCTGTATCATGATTCCACCTGCACTCTGCAGGTTCATTAAGATCAATGCTTATTTCAACTTCACTTTGGTTAAATGCAATAGGTTCACCACTCTCAATACTGGTTGTTAGTATTATTGGCGCTTCTAAATCTGGACCGTCATCAACACAGTATTTGAATACAAAACTTGATGCAGGGCTATCTGATTTTGGATTTCCATTTGCGTCCTGGCACATTACATATAATTCAAAATTTCCACCATTCTCTAAAGTTATGTTTTCAGCTGCAAGTGATTCAGCACTAGGCAAAATTAAATTTTGTGTGTGGTTGTATTTTAGTGTTGAGCTTCCACCAAAATAAAGGTTCATGTCTTCAAATTTTTCTTTTCTTATCATATCTACCCTACACTTTCCAGGTTCATCTAAAATTACTCCAAAACTAAAAGGAGTAAATGCTTTCATGCACCCATCATCTGAAGTTTCATTAACAATATACACTCCTCTATCATTTGGATGTGATACTCTTGAATCAGGAACATATGATAATTCATTATGTGAGAGAGCTTCTTCCCACGGCCTAATAATTGGGGGAGTAACATCATGGTCATCTTTCCATGCACAAATCTCTTCAGTTGTTCCAGGATTAAGTAGCTCACAAGCTTGACCTAGACTTTCACACTGGTATTGTGTACAAGGAAGTTCTCCCTCATTACATCTCTCACAGTTTTTTCCTCCAGTAGGTGGTTCCCAGACTGAACAAGTATACTGGACTTTTAACTCTTCAGTTTTTTTGTATGATAAATAAAATGTAATTATTGTTGCAGCAACTCCAACCCAGACTCCTCCAGAAATTCCCCACATCTCTCCACCTAAAACTTTTTCTCCAATCCATTTACCCCAGCTATCTTTTAATAAACCAAATACAGCGTCAATATTTGTTCCAGCAAAATATCCTACTGCAATAGCAAGTGAAGCAGCATCAGACATTTCTTTATCATCAGTGAGCATTGGAAGAACTAAATTTGCAACAGTATAAATTAGTGTAGCTGTTCCTGCACTTTGCAATATTTCTCCAAAGTAGGCCTTTCTTGATGTAACAAATTTTCCCCAACCAGAATTTCTTTTGCTTAGTTCTTTTTGTAATGTTTTATCTGTTACTAATTCACCAGAAGCGTCCCAAAATTCTTTTCCTTTAGCTAAATATTCTTTTCCATTATATTCTATAACACTGTATCCTTCTGAATTTATTGCTTTTTCAACACTCCAACCTCCTGATTTAACTTGTTGGGGAACATCAACAGGATTTATTGCTATTTCTCTTGCTTGTGTATTTTTTAATGCCCTTTTCATTAATTCTTCATTAGTATAATAGGTAGAAGGAGAAGATGTTCCTATGCCTGTTATTGGTGGTTCTAGAATAGAAATAGATGAACCTGCATCTGTTGGAGGTGGAACAGTTATTCCTTTATTTACTCCTGTGCTTGCACTAATAACACTAATTTCATCACCTATTATACAGGCAATTGCAAAACTTCCTAGAATTAATATTATGATCTGCACAAAACTAATAATTGACAAACTTTTTTCCATTTTACTTTTTTATAGTGTCCAGTAACAGTCACCTCCATTACAGATTAAATTATCATCATCAAAATTAAATCCTTTTTGACCTACATAGTTTCTTTTTGGTCCACAATCTCCTAGTGCGGTACAAAAGTTTTTCTTATATTCTACATAGTTTTCTCCAGTACAATCTTTGTAAGTGTTTCCGTCTTCGTCTTTACCATTTGTACAACAGTGACAGTTTTCTTTACAATACCAAGTGTATTCTGTGTCTGGGTCTCCTACTAAGTCTTTTACATCATCCCAGTCTAATTTTCTCTCAAACTTTGCAACACACTCAGAACTAGCAATCGCACACATCTCTTCACTATCACTATCCTCACTGATATCCCAAAAATCAAAACCAGGAGCATATTTTGGAACACAAACATTCACATTTTCTAGCTCTTCACTATCTTCATTATATTTTTTAATTCCACTATAAATCCACTCACAGTCTCTTTTGTCAGTATTTAGGCAATCATCTTCATCTTCTTGAGCTAGACAGTCCTGCCACCTGTTTGCTGTACATGCTGCAACACTAAAACCATCTCCTGAAGACTGTCCTTCTTCTAGGATTTCAGCTTCAATACAGATTTCAGATCTAAATGCTGCACAAGGCTCAATTGTGACTTCACCATTATAACAGACTTTTCTAAAATACTCACTTCCTGGTGTATTCAAATTATTTGTGTTAGATACACACCATGTCTCACCGTGATCTTTGCCTTCTTCATCACACGCTAAGTCTCTACAAATATACTCTCCGTATCTTGGATTTGTTCTATCTTTATTTCTATCATACTTTTTACAAGTGCTTCCGTAATAATAATCGCAGTTTCCACAAACTCCATCATTAGCATTTCCACCTTTTTCTTCATAATCACAAGATTCAGACTTATCAAACATTTTTGTCCAGTACTCTCTGTCTCTATCTGCAGTTCTGTCTGCATCATAAATATTAGCCACATTTCCACAAGTATCAACAAAATAAACTTCGTCTCTACCCTCAACACATGTTGTGTCTTTTGTTGGCCCACAAACTGTTCCTAAATCCTCAGCAGTACATAAAACCCCACTATAAAATTTAACCCCCTCATAAGAAGATTTCATTGAATCACATTCGCTTTGAGTAATCATCTTACAAGTTCTCTCAAACTCAAATTCATAAACACACGCACCCATCTCTTCAGTTGTAGTTGAAGCAATACATGAAACTTCATCATAAATATCTGACCTATAATTTGTCTCAAGTCCGTAAAGTGCTGAAAGTCTTTTACATCTAGTTTGTGTTACAAATGCTGCCTGACTTCCAATTAGACAACAACCTAATTGGCATTGAGGAATATCACAACTAGCACTATCTCCATTCCAGACACCTCCCTCATTACTACAAACTACTTGTGGTGTGTTTTCCATACAAGTTCCGTCAGTGCTATCATAACAACAACCTAGTTTACAATAATTTGTAGCCTCACATGATGTCGGAACCTGTCTTACATTTTGTTTACAATCCTCTTTTTGTGTACTTTGGCAAAATGCTCCCTTAACTGTTTCTTCACAACAGTATGTTACTTCTCCAGCTGAAGATATGTGGGGCAGAATACTTATTAAAAAAATACTTAATATTAAAATAAATAACACTCTTTTCATTTTATATTCCTGGTGGCCATGCAACACTTCTTGTTGCAAATTGAAATTTATCTTGTGTATTTCTGTCTGTCAATATATAAATTGTTGATCCATCAGACTGTTTTTTCTTTTCAACTTTTAGATCGTGGTAATAATTCATATAACTTGTAGTTTCAGCATCACCATATCTAGCTTCCCAATTAAGAATACTATTTGCAATGCTTACTAATTCATAAAGATTATTGTTAATTACTACACTAAATTTATCATAATTTTCAGTATCATCTTTAGTTAAAGCTAGAGAGTGATTAAATTCTATTATAACTCTTTTAGGAAGAAGTTCAACCCCATAATCCCCTGTATTAAGAGTTGTTCTATAACCCTTTTCTTTAAAAGTTTGTTCAAGACCAGTAAAGCAGTCACGAATTTTTTGATTCAATTTTACTTTTAATTCTTCTTCAATATGTTTTTTTAACATTGGTTGTTGCATAACACAAGTCCTATAATACTCATTTGTGTAGCATAAATATTCAATTGTCTCACCATTATAGAGTATATAATGTTCTGGCTGAAGTGATCCTCCTTTATCTGAAAGAGTAATAATGTTATCAACTAAGTCATCTTCTAAGCATGACTGAATAAACTGATACGGATTTTCACTACTTGTTGAAAAAATATTATTTACTCCAGGAACTAAAAAATAAATTAATAGTGCAGCAGCAATTATTACTACAGCAATTATAACAAATATTGTTACCTGTCCTCTCCTCTTTTTCATATTCGTCTTAACAATTTAGCATTTTTATATTTATTTATTAAGCATTTCATATTACGTCTGAAGGCCTGACAATTATTGGACAATTTGAGTGATAATTTCCGTACTCATCTTCACATTTAATATAGTAAGTATGTTCTGGATTCCAGTCTAATTCATGATAAGTTGAACCTCCATAACCAATCATGTTATCCTGAGTTAGAGAAAACCCACAATTTCCAATTTCTTCAGTAACATAGTGACAATACGCATCCTCATCAGTTATTATTCTTAATTTATTTCCAATTTTTAATACTCTTACAATATTTGGTGCAAGTAAATCAAGATCAATTGCAAAGTTTGTTTTATTAACTGCAGTATTTCCGACTAAGTCCTCACAACTTACTTCAACAGTCATATTTCCGACAAGTGGTTGATCAATAATTTGTTTATGCTCTGTTTTATTTGTATTTGCAAAAAGACCCTTAAACATAAACACATCAACATAATATCTGTAAAAACATACAGCTTTTCCATTTTGTGCCCCACCACTAGTTCTTGCATATATCTCTAGCGGATCAGTCTCACTAATTGCATACTCTCTAACTGAGTCATTTTCAGGAAGCAAGTGAGTAATAAATAATGGTTCAGATCTTAGTAAAGTATATTCAGTATCAATTGAATTAATATTATTGTAAGTATCATTGCATTTAATATAGATTGTATTTGTATCACCATTTATATCAAGTCCGTGAAGAATCTCATAATTTGCACTTAATATGTCAGTTCCTGTAGCTATTGACATATTGTTCATATATTCATATGCAGTGCCTGCAGTATTAGAATATCTACATTCTGCATCTTCATCCAAATATATATAAAATGGCGCGAGTACAACATCATTTGCAACATAACTAAAACTAGGAGGATCAAAACCTTCAATTACTGGTGCTTGAAGATCTGGTTCAGGAGTAACACAAACTTCAACTTCAAATGAATCAACATTAAACAATCTTGAAGGATTCTCACACTTAATAAATATCTTTTGTGTTGTATCTTGTGTTATTTTTACTTCTAGTTCGTGTAGTGTTGAGTACTGACCATCAGTTAGCCAAGAAACATCCTCTCCTCTAAATGACTCAAAATTAGGATAATCTGTTGTACCCCACTTACACCTTGATGATTCATTTACTTTTACTGTAAACTTAATTTTTGAGTGTTGATCTATGCATTCGTTTGTTGCTGTATCTTTGTAAATATACATACCCTTTTTGTTATCATAGTCTACTGATTTAAGACCTGACTTAACTGAATATGAAGAAACTACAGGAGGAGTTGTGTCTTCTTCTAGAGCTGAATAACATGTAGGATTATCTTTTTGAACTGCTTCATTACCTAAAATTCTACAACTAGTTCCAAGACTCTCGCATCTATAAGCTGTGCATGGTTTATCTGGATCACTGTTACACTTTGAGCAGTCATCTCCTCCTGCTGGTGGCCTCCACAAATCACAACTAAATTTAACTTCTTTTTCTTTAATTAATTTAGTAAATAAAAGCATTACAATTATTGCAGCTATTGCAATTGCTGGATTGGCTAGGCTTGCAAGTAGTTTTTTACTCATAAATTTTACACCCAACTCCTTTAGTAGTGCAGCTCCTCCAGTAACATAACCAACTCCTTTTGAAGCATGATATACACTATCTCCAAACCATTTATAATGTGGTTGTGGTGTGTGAAAGTCTTCATTTTGTATTCCTGCTCCTCCCCAGTCTCCATTTCCGCCACCAATAAATGTAGGAGTGTTTGCACCATACCTGTCATTGTTTTCATCAATATTTGCACTAGGATTTATTTCCATATCATTACTTACCAAATCATGAAGTGAAGACATTGTTGCATAAGTCCTACTCACATCACTATTTTTTGAATAAACTCCTTCAATATTTATATTAGATCCACAATCTCCTAAAGATATGCATATATCATTCATTGTTTCAAAGAAATTATCTTCTAGACAACCACAATTTTCATCACAATGATAATCTGACCAAAATTCAAAACGGTATTTAGAATAAACTACAGTACAAACTGCTGTTTCAATTGATTCACAGATTTCTTTATCATCAGAGAGGGCTTCTTTAAAATTAAATCCTTTTGGATACTGTGGTAGACATATATCAAACTCAAAACCATCATCAATATCAACTTCTTTCCAATAGCAGTCTTCATTATCTTCACACTCTTCTTTTCCTTCAAGCATAAAACACATAAAACCTTGATTAAATCTACACTCTGCTTGAGCAAAATCTGTTCTATTGCTCTGAGCACATATTTGTGATCTATAATCTCCACCACAAACGTCTTGTTTTACAATACCATTTTCACAATTTCTTATCCAGTGAAGTGAGCCTGGAATATCTTTTCCACCACCAACAACACTGTCATAAACACACCAACTCTCACCATTTATGGGTTTTCTATCAAAAACTTCTTCAAATACAGGGTCACTACACTCTGTTCCTCCACAAATATACTCTTCACCATTCTCTCCTTCAGCATCAAAAACTCCTTTATTATTATCTGCTTCAACACAAAGTGTTTCAAAGTCATGGCCACAATTTCCACATTCCCTAATTCCTTTTATATTGTCCTCATAACCACAAATTTCTGATTTTGGTATCATTGTTGTCCTATATTCTGGATCATTTCTTTTACTATAATCATAAATATTTTCTTTATTTCCACAACTATCATACCAGTATATTTCAGGAAGTTTTTCGTCTTTATCACACCCAATATATTCCATTGGACTGCATCCTGAAAAAACTGAAGAACATAATTCACCTTTTTTAAAACCAATAAAAGCATCTTGTTTTGCTTTACACAAAAACTCTGATGTATGTTCACAATCTTCCTGACCATAACTATTATAAAATAAACAAGCACCATAATCGTCTCTTGATCCTTCATAGATACAAGCTTCAGCAGGTATGTCTCTAATAAAAGAAACACCATCCCTACCTAATTCTTCACTTAGTATTTCACACTCTCTATATGTTAGTGGTTGTGTGTTTGCATCTAGTTTACAACACCCTTTTTCACATTTGTCTAGAATATCATCAATTTTAAAACTCCACTCTCCACCATTTTCATATTTACATTTGAAGTGAGGTGCTCCTCCAGTGCAAGTTCCAGTCTCATCGTCATAACAATATCCTATTGCGCAATCTGCTTCTTCATCATTTATTTCTGAGCAGTTCATTAACCACATATCATAATTATCATCTGTTTCTGAGTTTATTCCGGTTTCACACATTGATGCATCTTCAACATCCTGACAATAACCTCCTCCAACAACTTTTTCACAACAAGCAGCAATATCTGCAGCTGAAACTGTGCCAATCTGACTAATTGAGAAAAATCCTATTAAAAAATCAAAACCTTTTTCTAATAAATTAGTTATTATTTCTTCTTGAATTATAGAATTTTCTTTTATTTCAATTTTATTTGTCTTACTTATTGAAATGCTTGTTGTAATACTTAAACTAACTACTAGAAAAATTTGTATAAGGCAAATAATTAATATTTTTGTTGTTAGACTTTTTTTCATTTTTATGTTTAGGTATATCCTGCAGGAATAACACACCCCCTTATAGCAAATCTAAACCTCTCACCAGTTTTTCTATGTGTAATTGTATAAATCTCTTCTCCACTACCAAGAGTGAATCTATCAATACTTAAATCAGGATAAACAAGCATATATCTTACATAATCAAAATTACATGTTTCAGCCTCTCTTGTGACAATATTTTGTGCAGTTTTAATTAATGAATATAATTCACTAGCAACATTTACATTAAAGTTTTCTTCTTTTGTTGTTTCACCAGATTTTGTTAAAATTATCTCTCCTTCAATCGGAACACTTACTCTACCCTCTTTTAATACAACACTATATCCTTTCTTGTTTGCATCAACAATATAGCCTTCTTCTTCAAGTTTTTGATTAAGTGCTGTCCAACAAGTTTCAACATCAGACTCAATAAAACCCTGTATCTCATTTTTTATATGATGAAATAACATCGGCTCCTGGTTTATACACTGTAAATAATCTTGGCTCTGATAGCATAAATATTCAATTTCGTATGACTGGTCTTCATCTTCAAAAGCAAAGTTCATTGAGATTCTGTGCTGAGTAAAACCGCCCTGACTTGAAATAAAATCTATTGCGTGCCTTACTTGTTCTTTCATACAAGAATCTAAAAATGACTCAGGATTCTCAAAAGGTTTATCATCTATATTTGGGGTGTCTGGTCTTGTAAATAAAAACAGTAAAACTCCAGAAACAACTATAATAGAAATTATAACAAATATTGTTACCTGTGCTTTTTTTCCTACTACTTTAATACCCAAAGTGTCACCCCTACTTTTTTAATTCTTAGAATTTTTCCACCAAATGCTAATTCAAGTAAATACTTATCTGCAGTATTCCAAGATACACCCAAATATTTAGCTAGTTCTGAAGAAGTAATTACCTTGTTTTTTTTAATATAATCAAGGATCTTTTTTTCACTATGATATTTCATATGAGTTTTATTATGTTTATTAATATGGAATATAATGAGAAATCACCTCTTATATCCCCTAGGATTAGACATATTGATATTATTATGCCTAAACTTATGAACTTTATAAAGAATATGCATATATAAAACTTTCTAGAAGCGGTTTTTAATCTTCGGTTTCAACTCGTGGAGCAAGAACAAAACTAATTTCCATATTAGGAGCTTTAAAATCAAGTTTTAGTGGATGGTCTTGTGCAAAATTAAGTAGTGTTTTTTCAGCTAGTTTTGCACCCTTACAAAACTTTTGCAAATATTCTAAACTATACCTTGCTTTAGAGTTTTCAGCTACAATTTTAGCCTCATCTCCACTAAATTCTGCTCTAGCTGAATTAAGTCCTTGAGCTTCAATTATAAATTTTTCATCAATAACTTCAAATGCACAAGCATCAGCAACTACTGCTGTATCCTCAATAGCATCAATAAAGTCTTGCGATGCAAGCTCTACTTTTGATGTGAACTCCATTCTAGATACTTTAGACTCAAAATCAATATCTTCAGAGTCAATATCAATCAAGCTTATTGTAAAATTTCTCTTTATTCGGTCCTGTATCTGAATTTCCAGTAAATTATCTTTACTCTCCATTATAACTGAACTTCCTGCTCCAGCCCTTTTAAGAACTTTTTTTAAATTATCTAGGTTTATCCCCAGTGTTTCTTCTCCAACTTCAAACTGTGAAAATGCAGATTTTGGCAATTTAAAACCTACCATTGCAACATTTGCTGGATCCATTGCAGTAATTGATAGTCCAAATTCATTAACTTTTATTTTTACTTCTGTAACAAGTTCTGAAATAAGCTCAATTGCTCTAGACAGTATTGCAGGAGTATCTAATTTTACTAACATGTTACTTTACTAGTTTAGGCACTTTTTTAAGTATTATTGTATTTAAGAGTGAGTAATTATATAAATATATTAGCATAGATTTATCTAGTAAAAATGCTAAAAGAGTACAGCCTTTCTACAAAGAAAAACCAGGAATTAGTGGATATTACACCACTTATAAAAAAAGCTCTAATTGAGTCAAAAATTAACAAAGGATTGTTAACTGTATTTTGTCCACACACAACTGCAGCAATAACTATTAATGAAAATGCTGACCCAGATGTAAAATCTGATATTATTTATGAATTAGATAAAATCATTCCAAAAATTGATAATTATAAGCATAGTGAAGGAAATTCAGCAGCACATATTAAGTCGTCCCTTCTTGGGCCAAGTGAAACTATAATAATTGAAAATGGTCAATTAGTTCTTGGCACATGGCAAGGAATTTTGTTTTGTGAATTTGATGGACCAAGAAACAGAAAATTTTTTGTTAAGTTATGTGAAAAATGAGAGATAAATTAGCAATTGTAAATGAAAAGGATGAGGTAATTGGAGAGTCTTATTTAGATACAATGATGCCTGATGAAATTTATAGGGCAGCATCTCTTTTAATTGAAAATTCTAAGGGACAGTATTTAATTGCAAAAAGAATGTATTCAATGCTACGTAATCCTGGATTATGGGGCCCAGCAGTTGAAGGAACTGTTAAAAAAGGAGAAACTTATCATGAAACAATTATTAGAGAGATAACTGAAGAAATTGGAATTAAAATAAAAGACAAAGAATTAAAAAAATTAATTAAAGAGAGAGTAAAGATTCCTTATAATCATTTTAAGCAGTGGTATTATATGAGACTAGACTTGCCAATAAAGAAGTTTAAAATACAAAGATCAGAAGTTCAAAATATTAAGTGGATTAATAAAAATAAATTAATTGATTTAGCTAAAAAAGATTCTAAAATACTTACTCCCTCATTTAAAGAGTTTATTCTTAAAAATCTAAAATGAAAGAAAAATCAACTAAAGAAAAAAGAATAAAAAGACTAACACAACTTTACTACTCAAATAAAGATGTTCAAAACACAATTTATGAATTTTGTAAAAACCGAGAAGCAGTTCCTAGCTATATGATGGAAGGTTTTGGAAAAAGACCAGATACTCTAGAATATCCTGGGGATATTTTTGAGCTTGTTAAAAAAGGTGCAACTTCTTTTCACTGCTCAGAAGAATTATGGAAAAATCCAAGAGATATTAATGTGAACATGACAGAGGAAGATTATAATAAAGAAAGAATTGGTTGGGATTTACTAATTGATATTGATAGTAAGTATATTGATTATAGTAAAGTAATGGCAAAAATAATAATTGATTTTTTTAAATTTCACAGAATAAAAAATATTGGAATAAAGTTTTCAGGCTCAAAAGGGTTTCATATAATAATTCCATTCAAGGCCTTTCCTAGTGAAGTTGCAGGAGTAAAAACTAAAGACATGTTTCCTGAATGGCCTAGAATTATTGTTAAATATATTATAAAAAAAATTGATAATAGGCTTTCTAGAGAAATATCAAATCTAGAAAAACCTTCAAAATACATTAAAGATGTAGTTGCATCAAGAGAAGTAATTCCTGATTTAGTTTTGGTTTCCCCTAGGCACTTATTTAGAACGCCTTATAGTTTGCATGAAAAAACAGCTCTTTGTAGTGTTGTTCTTTCAGGAGAAGAATTAGAGAATTTTGACTTAAAAGACGCAGATCCAATGAAAGTTAAAATAAAAAATTTTTATCCAGACTCAATTTCAGGTGAAGCAAAAGAATTACTAGTTCAGGCCCTAGATTGGTATAAACACAAAACTGTACAGGCTGAAACAGAGAAAAAAACAAAAAATCAAAATAAAGAATTTAAGCCTGTAAAAATTGATAAGTTATCAGATGACTTTTTACCCCCTTCAATAAAAAAAATCCTTAAGGGTGTTAGTGATGGAAGAAAAAGAGCTCTATTTATTTTACTCGGGCTTTTTAGATCAATCGGCATGGAAAAGGATGAAATAGAAAAAAGAGTTGAAGAGTGGAATAAACTTAATAAAATTCCTCTAAAAATGGGATATGTTAGATCTCAATTAAACTGGGCATTTAGATCTAGACCTGTTTTACCCCCAAATTTTGATAAAGATTATTATAAAGGAATTGGCGTTGTTCCATCTGAACAAGAATTAAAAACAAAAAACCCTGTTAATTGGGTTAGTAGAAGAGCTTTTTTAGAGCAAAATAAGAAACCCTTAAAAAAGAAAAAGACTTAAATTTATTAAAAGAGGGAAAATGGTATTTTGGTAACTGCACAAATAATTATATTATTGGTACTAATTTTACTTTCAGCATTTTTTTCTGGAATTGAGACTGTAATGATGTCTCTTAATATGATTAAAGTTAATTCTTTAGTCAAACAAAAGAAAAGAGGAGCAGAGGCACTTTATAGATTAAAATAAAATCCACATAAATTAATTATTACGCTCTTGATAGGAAATAATCTAGTTAATATTGGTGCAGCAAGTTTTGCTACAGTTGTTTTTACATAGCTTTTTGGTTCAAGTGGCTTAGGTTTGGCAACAGGAATAATGACTTTTATGATTTTGGTGTTTGGTGAAATCACACCAAAAACATATGCTTCACAAAATGCAGTAAGTGTTTCTTTATTTGTATCTAGACTCATAGAGTTGTTGTCTATTATTCTTACTCCTTTTGTTTGGATCTTTACAAAAATTGCAAATTTTATGTCCTGGATTTTAGGTTCAAAAGGCGAAGAAGTTTTATCTGAAGAAGAATTAAGAGAAGTTGTAACAATGGGTAAAGACCAAGGAATACTAAATAAAGAGGCAGCTGAAATGATGACTAATGTCCTGGAGTTTAAAGGAACAAAAGTAACAGAAGTTATGACCACGAAAGCTTTTATAGAGTTTGTTGACAGAGATAAAACTCTTCAATAAGTGATTAATTTTGTTGTAAAAACTCCTTTTTCAAGATATCCTGTTTATATTGGAGATAAAAATAAAGTAGTAGGAATTTTAGACGTAGATGATGTATTAAAGTATGCTAAGGATAAAAAATTAACAAAAAAAGTGAAAAGTATTGCAAGAAAACCTTACTTTATTTCAGAATCTAAAGAAATAGATGACTTGCTTAACGAGTTTGAAAAAAAGAAAATATCTCTTGCAGTAGTAGTTAATGAGTATGGAAATGTTTCCGGAATTGTTACAGTAGAAGATATACTAGAAGAAATTGTTGGAGACATTTTTGATAAAAGTAATAGAGAAAATGTTTTAATAAAAAAAGTTAGTGAAAATCTAATTAGAGTTGATGCTAAAGCTTCAGTTGAGGAAGTAAATAAAATGCTTCATCTTGGAATTGAATCAGGAAGGTTTAATACAATGGCAGGCTTTATTGAGAATAAATTACAAAAAATACCAAAAAAAGGAGAACAAATAAAATTAAAGAAAATAACTATAGTTGTAGATAAAGTAACAGATAAAAAAATAAAGAGTGTGAAAATTCTTAAAGGATAACAAATTTTAAAAACAAGTTTAGTCTATTAAATAAATGAAAAAGAAGTGGTATTTTTTTACTATATTTTTAATTACAATAGCAATAGTTTTTCTAGCTAAGTTTACACTTGCTGCAGATTTTGATAAAACTGAAGAGGATGCTTATAATTGTTTACTAAGTAGGGTTGCAGGAGAGCAGTGTGAAGATGTAGATGATGTCGAAGATAAAATTTTTGCTCTTTTAGCTACAGGTCACTGTCTTGATGAAGTGATGGAGGAGTCAATAAATGATAAATATTGGCCTGCTTCAGGAGAACAGACAAGTATTGAATTAACTGCTAAAGCTCTAATTGCCCTACTTGATACTGATGAGGATACAGATAGAATTGCAGATTATCTTCTCACTCAAAATTCAACGCCTGATGATATTGATTGGTTTTTACAAATTGAAGCAGACGGTTATGCAGAGTGTGACATAACTTATGATTCTACTACAATTGAGATCCACTTAGAAGAAGATAAATCAGTAACTGTTCTTCAACCTGGATTTGGATGCTTAAATGCTTATAGTTATAATCCAGAAGTAGATCCATATTGGCTTAAAATAAATGGTTTAGAGTGTTCAACAAAAATTTATAGTATTGAGTGTACTGAGCCAGTTTATACAAATTTTATTTACAGAAATAAAAATGCAGATTCAGAAGATCCTTATTTTGTAGGATTTCAGACACAAGGTCCAGATACAAAAATAGATGAACAAATTGATTCTTTATGTTTTAGAGAAGGAAATGAGTGTAATTTTGAAGGAACAATCTGGGCAGCTATGGCTCTTGATGCTATAGGCGGATATGATATGGAGCCATTTTTACCTTATATTATTGCAAATACTCCACTTAATGATAATACTGCAGAAAATGCAGAATACTTGCCTGAAGCTGCAGTATATAGGTTTAGAAGCCAGTATGCAGAGTATTGGGAGTCACTTAAAGAAGACCAATATCCTGATGGATTTTTTACAACACAGACATCTCCTAATAGTGAATATTATGATACTGCATTTGCACTTTTGCCTCTGCAAAATCAAAATAGACCACAAAAACAATTGGCAATGGAGTGGCTTAATGAAACTCAGAAGAGCAGTGGTTGTTGGGGAGAGAGTACTGGAACAAGTATTGATATTGGCGATACAGCCTTTGTATTATTTTCTATCTGGCCAAGATCTGGATTAGGTCCTGAATGTTCAAGAGATAGTGATTGTCCTGAAGGATATGAATGTAATGATTATGGAAGTTGTGTTCCAGAAGGAACAGATTGTGAAACTGGAAAAGATTATCAGTGTCCTGGTGATGAAGTGTGTGTAGATAACATGTGTGTTGAATGTAGGTATGATGACGATTGTGAAGATGAAGATAAACCTTACTGTGTTGAAGATGCAGATTATACTTGTCAAGAGTGTGGCAAAGACTCAAACTGTATTGAGTTAAAAGGAGATGGTTGGGGATGTGATTTAGATGACTGGGAGTGTTACCAACTTCCTGATTGTGATGTTGATGATCCTAATTCGTGTGAACCAGGATTTCAGTGTATTGGAGGATTTTGTATGGGCGGTTTTCCAGAGTGTGATATTGATGATGATTGCACAAATGAGTATGAACCATTCTGTATAGATGATATTTGTGTAGAATGTCTGAATAGTTCACACTGTGTTTCAGGATATGAATGCGAAAATAATCATTGTATTAGTAAAGGTTGCATTAATAATAGTGATTGTACTGGGGGGCAGATTTGTAGTTCTGGAAGTTGTATTGATCCAGATGTTACAGACTGCCAACAAGCAAACTACTTTTGTAGAAGTTTTGATGATTGTGAAAGTGATGGTGGAAATATTTTATATAATTATGATTGTGCAGGACTTAATTTTTGTTGTGATCTTCCAGGAGCTGAGAAACCTTGTGCTGATTTAGGTGGGATAATATGTACTGCAAGTGAGCAGTGTGATGGAGGCCAGGAAGATAAAAGAGCAACAGACACAAAATTAGGAGAGATATGTTGTGTTGATGGAACTTGTTCAGCAATAACAAACGAGTGTACGCGTTTTAATACTAATGGGGAGTGTAAAACTGTTTGTGATGTAGGCGAAGTTAGTTCTACAGATAGTTGTCCAAGTGCAGGGCAAATCTGTTGTGTTCCAGAAGGCCCATCCCCCCCACCAGAACCAGAACCAAGTCCTTGGGGATGGATAATCTTTTTTTCAATTCTTATAATTTTAGTTGTACTAGGAATTATTTATAGAGATAAGTTAAGAGTGTGGTTTATGCAAATAAAATCAAAGTTTGGTGGAAAAAAGCCACCTCCAAGAAGAGGTGGTCCTCCAGGTTTTCCTCCTCCAAGAGGCCCTCCATCAATGATGAGAAGACCTATTTCGCCAAGACCTAGAAGAATCTTTCCTCCTGGGGCAAAAAGACCAATGCCTCAAAGAGGTTCTCCACCAAAAAGACCAATGCCTCCTCCAAAAAAAGCACCAGAAACACCAAAAAAACCTCAAGAATCTAGTAAACCTGGTGGAGAGTTAAAAGATATCTTAAAAAAACTAAAAGAAATAGGGAAATAAAACTTAAAAACATCACTTTCTTCTACTAGTTTATGAAAAAGAGATTAATTGTTCTTATATTATCTTTACTAATACTAATTCCATTTTTGTCTGCAGCGAGTATTAATATGGATAATGAATATGATTTAGAAGAAACCATCATTGCTAGAATTGAAGCAAGTTTTTTAGATGAATTAACTCAAGATAATATTAAATTTTATAGAAGTCATGTTCCATCACCATTTAGCTATGATCTAGAAAAAGTTGGAGATTATTACTATATTATTGTTGATTTAGAAGGTAAAAGCCCTAATAATTATACTATAAAAGTAGAAGATGCATATTATTATAGTGGAGGGCAAACTACTGGAGACGATATTGTAAAAAATTTTACAGTTTCAGAAAATTCTGCAGATTTCTCTATTGATCCAGGTTTTTTTATTGCATCAACTAATTTTTCAATTAATATAAAGAGTCTTGCAGACACAACAATTGATGTGAATATAAACCCTCCTCTAGAAATTGATTCTGTGAGTTCAGTTGAAGTCTCACCAGGCCAGACAGAAACTGTAGATTTTATTTATTATGAAATTATTGAAGAATTAGAGTCAACAATTACACTAAGTACTACACATACTTCTTATGAGGTTCCTATTGTTGTTTATGAAACACCCATAATTGAGAAATGTGGAAATGGTAAACTTGATTCTGGAGAAATTTGTGATGGAGAGGAGTGGGGAAATGTGACCGGTTGCGATGATTTTTTATTTGATTCTGGAATACTTGAATGTTATGAACCATACACTTATTATGAGTGTACATTTGATACATCAGGATGTTTTAATTCATCAAGCCAGACAGATCCAGTTTGCGGAAATGACAAAATTGAATCTGGAGAACAGTGTGATGGAGATGCTTTTGGAACAATACAATCTTGTACTTATTTTGGTTTTGATGCTGGAAAATTAGAGTGTATAAATTGTATTTTAAGTACAGATAATTGTTATAATAATATAGATTGTGAAGATGACAATGATTGTGAAAATGATGAAGAGTGTGTTTTAGGAGAGTGCAAAAAGAAAGACTCTTGTAGTGAAAATAGTGATTGTGAGGATGGTTATGTTTGTTATGATAAAGAGTGCAAAGAAAAAGAGTGTATTGGAGATTTAGAATGCGGTGAGTTTGAAATTTGTGATAATTTTATATGTATAAAAAAAGAAAAAGAGTGTGATACTGATGACGAATGTAAGAGTAGTGAATTTTGTGATGATAATGGATACTGTATATCAAAAGACGTAGAGTGTATAAATGATTCTGATTGTGATTTAGGAAAAGAGTGTCAAGATTACGAATGTGTTGATAAACTAGTATGTAGTGGACCTTCAGACTGCGATAGCGGACAAACCTGTGTTGATGGGGAATGTATAAATGCAAATATTGATAAGAGATGCACTGAACTTGGAGGAAAAATCTGTGCAACTGATAAAGTTTGTGAAGGAGATTATCAAGAAGTTGGAGATAGAATATGTTGTATGGAAGAGTGCAAGGCACAAGGAGGATCCTCTACAGGAAAATTAATTGGTTGGGGAATACTTATTCTAGTAGTTGTTGGTTTAGTATTCTTTTATTTTAAGTATAAAAAAACCAAAAGAAAAAATCCTGATTTAAAAAAAATAGCTAAGTCACCTCTTGTTAGAGGAAATTTAGTTAGATAATCTTAATCGAGCCCTAATGCTCCAAGCGCAACAGTAATATTTTTGTAAACTCTTTTATCACTTAATTTAGCAAATTTAGTTTTTTCTTTTTTAGCTGCTTGAGCAGAAATTTCAAGTGCTTTTTTTAAACTGATAAATACTCCCATTGAGGTTGGATTATCTTTTATTCTGTATCTTGTTCCTCTTGGAGTTCTGTGTATAGAAATATTCTCTTTTGAACCAAAAGCTGAAATAAGATATGTTTGTATCTGTTCTCTATTTCTAAACTTTGGCCAACAATCACAATTGTAAGCAAGATTATACTGTTCTGGATTCATCATTTTTATTATCTTTATTAATTGTCTCTTTTAATTTTTTTTCTAATATTGCTTTTTCATTTTGAATTACTCTTGCAACTTCGTCATAAGCATGAAGCCTTCTAGTAAGTTCATTAAATAGTTCATTAAGTAAATTATTTTCAACTTTTATATTTTCAGGCGAAACTATTTCAACATGTGAGGGCATATACTTAAACACAAGAACCATCATTTCTTTTAGGCTATCTACTTCTACGTCTACTTCAGCAAAAGTTGTATAAAGAGCCTTATTTTCTTCTAAGTTTTTTGGTTTATTTATTACATGGCTCTTTACTTTAACGTCTTTTTCTTCACTCATTTTTTTAATTAAATCTTCTAATGCTTTCGTTAAGTGTTCTGGTGGTCCACCTAGAACTTCTACCATTAGTGTTGCAAGAACTTTGGTTTCAGTTAAACTCATTTTTATTATATCTTTTATTTTTTAGTATCATTAAAACTAAAATTAAAATTAAAAATCCAATAATAGCATATAATGAATACTTGGTTGTTAAGTCATTAGTCTCTTCACTATTTATATCTTTTGCATCTAGATTTATTGTCTGAAGTGTTATTGGAGAGTTTTTTTCTTTATTTACTGTCTCACTACTCTTATCTTCCTCACTATTTTTGTCTTCTTTTTCATCCTCTGTCTCTTTGTTCTCATCTTCCTCCTCTTCGCTGTCTTCTTCTTCATCAGCTTTGTCTTCTTTTATATCTTCATCTTCTGGACAATTATTAACTTCTCCTTTTGTAGAATCTATATATTCCCAATCATTATCACATAATTGCCAAGTTTTTATAGAAGGATCTTTTTCATTAAGTGTGTCTGTTTTATCTACAGCACTCTCAACATCATTTTTTAATACAACATACTCATTTGCATTATTAAGTACAGGATAATCAAATTCTACAACTATATACTCTCCAGGCTCAATTTCAGTTTCATCATCAAACTCATATCTTTTCTTTTCATTCTTAAATCCATCCCAGATACTCCAAGAAGATATATCAACACTCTCATTTTTTTCATTATATATTTCAACCCACTCTATACCTAATTTACCATCTTCAGGATTTATTTCAATTTCAGTTATAGTTATTGCAAGTATATTTGGCAAAATTAATACAAATAATAAGAGGCCTACCAGTTTTTTCATTAAATAATTAAGTTAGAACTTTTTTTAATTATTGTTGCTTTCTTTCATATACTTTTTTCTCTTATTTTCGCGTTTATAATTTTTTGAAAAATCAATAAATTCAACATCAATTTTTCTTCCCACTTTTGCTGCCTTTGCTATTATTATCTTACCAAATACTTTATTTTCAAGTAACCAGTGACACATATCTTTTTCTACTTTGTCTAGGTAACCATTTCTTTTTACTTCAACACCAATTACCTCATAACTTTTTCCTGTGATTCTTTTAATTGCTAAAAAGTCTGGAAAACCAGTTCCAATTATCATTATTTTTTTAAAAGGATTGTATTTTCTTTTAGCTGGAACTACTTTTAATTTTTCATAATCAACTGTATTTGTCCATTTATCTACAGTCCAACCCATCTCTTCAAGTTTTGATCTTACTTTTAATTCAAATCTTGCTCCTGCTGCTCTATTTTTCTTACCCTGTGTTTTATAATCTATTTTTTTAGACATAAGTTTAGAAATATAAACAAGTATAAAAAACTAATTACTAAATCTATTAAATATCATTCCTATGGCAATTATTGCTAGGATTACAGGGATCCATGGAACATTTATGTTTATGTAACCAAGCTCTGTAAATAACCAAACTATTGCAAATACTAGCAAAATTACTGCTAGAATAGGAAATTTAATTTTAGGTTTCATTATTATCTTTTTAACTAAATAGAAATCTCCATCTTTTAAGATGGGGTGAAGTTTCTCCCGCT
>CAZPVF010000002.1:0-30034 GCA_964589955.1 Candidatus Woesearchaeota archaeon | reverse complement strand
AGATGGTGCAACAAATTTTATATTGTCTTTATTAAAATGAAAATAGGTGATAAAAGAGGTTTTTTATTGGGTGAAGAAACACTAAAAATAATAATTGCTGTAATTTGTATTGGATTTTTGATTTATCTTTTGACTGCACTTTATTTTAGCCAGACTGATAATGGGAATAGAGTTCACGCTCTAGCTAGTCTTACTGATTCTAATACTGTGAGTGTTAGGGTAATTATTGATAGGGTGAGTAGTGGGCAGGGTACGCTTACTCCAAATTCAGATGATTTGCATATTAAAAATCCAGCAGGTTGGAATTTGATGAATTTTGTAAGTGGTGAGCAAAAACCGAACTCTTGTTTAGGTAAGAGTTGTTTGTGTATTTGTGATGAGGTGTGGGTTGATACTTTATTTGGACTTATTGATAGTAGGCAAGCAAAAGAGTGTGATGATAATGGTGCCTGCATGGTTGTTGAAAATCTTCAAGGAAGTAAAATAAATATTGAAATAAGCCAGGATACTTGGGTTAATATTAAAAATGATCAGGGGTATATTTATATTATAAAAAAATGACACAGGAAATGCTTATTAAGATTTTAAAATATCTTGCTTTAGCAGTTGTATTAATTGGAGGAATTCTGCTTTTAACAAATATTTTTGGAATATAAAATGAAATTGAAAAATAAAAGAGGCAATAAAAAGGGTGAGCTTACTACTCAGCAGATTGTAACACTTATAATTCTAATTACTAGTTTTATTGTGATTTTATTTTTTATCTTTTATCTTAATCTGGGTGAAGAGTCTGATTTTTTAAAGTGTCAGAATTCTGTTGCACTTAGAGGAAGTTCTGATTTAACAGCTAATACAGTGCCGCTTGATTGTAAGACACATTATGTTTGCATAACTGCTGATGGAACTTGTGAGAGTATGACCAGTCCTGATATAAAAGAAGTTAAAACAAAATCAGAAGTTTATGGTGTTTTAGCAAAAGAAATGAGAGATTGTTGGGCAATGTTTGGGAGAGGAAAAATAAATTATGTTGAAAATAATATTTTACCTAATAATTTGTATTGTTCAATTTGTTCTCAGATTGCTTTTGATGATAGTTTAAAAACAGACAAGTTTTTTATTAATGGTTTTATAGATCAAGAAGATTTTTATGAGAATTATTTAGCAAAAACTAAAATTTCAGGTGAGGATATGACTTATTTGGAGTACCTTTATGGAATTAGAGATTATTCAGGCTTAGAGAGTTTTTTAGTTAGTGAAAATATAGGATTTGATCAAATTAATCTGGATAAACATCACTATGTTCTTATGGGAATTACTGCTGAAGTTAGCACTTTATCTTATATTGCTGGTGGAGCAGTTGTTGTTGGAGCAGCAACTCTTTATTTTGTTGGTGCTCCTGCGAGTATTCCTGCAACTGTTGGGTTTGTTTTACTCAGCGCTGCTGGTGGGACTACAGGATATTTTGTCGGAACAACTCTAGAGGGAGAGTCTGGTAATGAGTTTATGCCACCTATTTTACTTGAGGTTGATTCAGATAAGTTTGAGAAACTTGAGTGTGAAGATGTAAAAACATTATCTTAAAGAATAGATTTATTAAGAATATTTTAGTTGTTATTTTATGAAAAAATTGGTGAAAAAGAGGGGTGAGTTACTCATCGGAAATGTTATTTTTATAATTTTGAATTTAATATTTTTGACAATTCTGGTAGTATTTATTATAAAGCAGGGTAGTGGTGCAGTTAGTTTAGAGCAGTCTTATTCTAAACAGATTGCACTAATAGTTGATTCAGCAAAACCTGGAATGAAAATTGAAGTTGATATGCAGCAAGCTAGAAATTCAAATAAGGAGTGGTATGATAGCAATTATTTTGATACTGTTGTATTTACTGATAATTTGGTAACTGTTAAATTAAGTGAGGAATCGGGTTACTCATATTCTTTTTTTAATGATGTAAAAGTTAGTTATGATATTTATCCTGAAGGTAAGTTATTAATGGTGGTGAGTGAAAAATGATACTGAATATGAGAGCTAAAAAAGGCACTGATATGATGTTGTCTATGTACTGGTTTTTTATATTGTTTTTAGTCACTGCTGCAGTAGTTTATATGGTTGGTTTGTTTTATGGCCATCCATATGATGTAAGAGAGCTTGAAGCAGATATTTTAGCAAATAGTGTAGTTGATTGTATAATAAGAAATGGCGAGTTAAATTCAAATATAATTTCTGGAGGTATATTTAATGAGAATTTTGATAGTGTTTTTTTAGAGGTGTGTAATTTTAATTTTGATTCAGAGGATAGTTTTCAAGGAGAAATACAGTATTATGGTAAAGTTGATATTTATTCTGGAATTGGTGTGCAAAATCCTGATTTTGAAATGAAATTTGGAAATTTAAATATAGCATCTGCTTGTGTTATAGATTCTGGTAAAGACTTTGAAGCTTTGGCAAAATGCTCAAAGAAACGAGTTTATGCTACTAGTTCTGGTGAGCAGTATTTTGTTGAGGTTACAACTGCAGTTAAAAAAGGAGAAAAAAATGTTAATGTATAAAAATAAAAGAGCTCAGACTGCTGAAACAATGACATGGGTTGTTGCAACAATTATTATAATTGTTTTGTTAATAGCATTTATTTATATTTCGAGTCTTATTGCTGGAGCAAAAGGAATTGAGAGATTTGCTAAATCAATAAAAATAAATGATAAGACAGTTAGTGTAGATTGGGTTGAGGAAAAATCAGAGATTGCACTTGATAAAAATAATCAAAATGAGAATCAAGTTAGGAATTGGGTTAAAACGTAAGAGAGGAAATGTACCTGTAACCATTTTAGCAATAGGAATTTTTGTAGTGTGCGTTTTAGCAATAATTAGTTTTATTGTAGCTAATGTTCATACAAGGGATGACTTTTTAGTAGTAAAGTATATGGAAAAGATAAATGCAGAAATTGAAGATTATGAGACTTATCAGGATTTAGGAAGAGTTAAATCAAAAGTTAATTTAAATGGAAAGACAGTCATTTACCAAGAACATGAAGAGACAACAGGGTTTTTATTTTGGACTAAAAAAAGAATAGCTTTTAGTGTAGAGTATCCTATTAATTAAAATGCATATTGTCAAAACATTTTTAAATAAACATAACTTAAAATGAGTATGTATAATAAAAGAGGTCAAGGTTTAAGTACAACCACTATTGTAATAATTATATTGGCAGTTTTAGTTTTAGTAATTCTGATTTTAGCTGCATCAGGAGTTTTTGGAGATTTATTTGATTTTATTAATCCTTCAAATAATGTTAATGATGTTGTTACCAGTTGTGCTACGTTTTGTTCTATGAAAGATAGGTATAATTTTTGTAATGTAGATAAAGAGTTATATGCTGAAGACGGTGAGTTTGAGGGGTCTTGTTATACATTTTCAGTTGCTGATGGGTTTGGTGTTTATGGTATTGTTAGTTGTCCTGATGTAAACTGTAAAGATTATGTTAAGTGTAATACATGGAGTTATACTGAAGGTGGAACTGAAAAACTAGTTGAAATTGGTGGGGTTAGTATGAAAAACCAACCTGATAACACTAAGTGTGATCCTACACCTTAATAATTTTTAAGTTCAATGTTTTTTAAAATGTCAGCTCAAAAAGCTTTTTTGGGCGCAATTATGCTTCTTGTCGGAGCTCTGATTTTTTTTGCATCTATTGGAAGGATTCTTGGTAGTTTAATCATTGATGAGAGAACAATATTTATTATTGGAGTAAGTTTAGGAGCAGTTCTTCTTTTATTGGAGGTTTTTTACTTAATTTAGTTAGTGATGAGAGTAAGAGAATGCATGAGAGAAAGCCAATTGAGATAAAGGAAATTAGTAAGCCTTAAATAATATTTTTGTTTATTTTGGTTATGGAATATGGATATAGCGAAAAAAGAAATAAGGGTAAGAATAAAAAAAAGAATAAGAAGAGATATCCTTATAAGAGAGGTGGAGCAAAAAGAGCAACAAATATTGAAGAAGGTAAGGTGAAGAAATAGTTTATAAATTGGATTTACTAATAGAGTTTTATGATTGAGGTGATATTTTTATTTTTAATAGGTCTTATTTGGATTATATTTGCTAGTGTGCAGGATGTAAGAACTAGAGAGGTTGCTAACTGGATTAGTTTTAGTCTTATAATTTTTGCACTTGGTTTTAGGTTTTTTTATAGTTTATTTAATAATGAGTTTAATTTTTTTTATCAGGGCTTAATAGGATTTTTAATATTTTTTGCACTTGGTAATTTACTTTATTATGCTAGAATGTTTGCTGGAGGAGACTCTAAATTAATGCAGGCAATGGGACCTGTTTTAGGTTTTTCACTAATTTTTGCTGAAAATTTGAAATTTTATTTAATTTTTTTCTTTTTGTTTTTATTTAGTGGAGCAATTTACGGTCTTGTTATGACTGTTGTAATTAGTTTAAAGAATAAAAAATTGTTTAGAAAAGGGTTTAAAGAGTATTTTAGAAAGTCTAAAAAAATGGTTTACTTTATTTCTGGTATTGGTGTTGCAGTTTGTGCTCTCGGATTTTATTATCCTGTTTTGTTTTCTTTAGGAATTATTATTTTACTATTTCCTTATTTTTATTTACTTGCTAAAGTGGTTGATAATTATTGTATGGTAAAGAGAATAAAATCAAAGGATTTAACTGAAGGAGATTGGCTTAATAGTGAGATGAAAGTGGCAAAGAGGGTTATAAACCCTACATGGGACGGATTGAGTATTAGTGAGATAAGGTTATTAAAAAAGAAATATAAATATGTAAAAATTAAGCAAGGCATAGTTTTTGTTCCAGTATTTTTAGTTTCTTATCTAGTTTACTTTTATGTTTATATAACTGGGCTAGCTAATAGTTTATTTTAAATTTTTAAGGAATACGTTTAGGAAGCCATGTGTTTTTTTCTGATATCATTTCTTTTTTTTCAATTGGTTTTTTCTTTTTTTCAGATTTTTCTTGTTTAGTAGATTTTTGTTTAGTTTTTATATTGTCTTGTATTTGTTTTTGTAATTTGGCAAGTTCAGATTCCTGGGCTTTAGATCTTGGAGAATTAAGGGTTTCATTATTGTATGTTGGCAATACATTAAGAATTGAGTGGCCAAACATCTCACTTGGTATTACCTCAATAGATTTTGGCTTTAAAAATTTTAAATGTTCTGCAATTTCAGCTGCTAGATTAGTTGCCTCTTTGGGTGTTTCTTTGGAGTGAATTTTTGGTATAATTATCGTGTGTCCTTTTGTTATTGGGTTAATTTCAAGTGTTGCAATAGAAGAATCATTTTCAATTAGTTTATATGTTGGTATCTCTCCATTAACAATTGAGCAGAATATGCATTTAGAATCATCTCTAATTAGATTATTTTGTTTTAGAAAGTTTTCAAGCTCAGTAGATGACATTTTTTTAATTTGCGTAATTAGCTGAGATTTTTGTGGGTCTTGAACTGATTTTTCAATTTCTGTAATTAGTTGGGCTTTGATTGAGTCAATTTTACCTTTTTCTATCATAATAAAGTCTAGTTAAGAAATCTTTAAAAATATGATTGTTGTTATTTTATTAATTAAAAGAGGAAAATATTAATAATTAAATAAAAAATGGGAAAATTATCTGTGTTTTTTGCTGCAATAATTATGTTATTTATTGCAGGTTATATTTTTTGGAATGGGCAGGGAGATCCTATTGTTGCAGTTATTTTTTTGCTACTTGGAATTTTAGGAATTATTTTTGTGCTTCCTAAAAAGAATTTATAAATTGGAGGATAAAGAGATAAAATGAATTTATTTGAGTGGTTTGGTATTTTGTTGGTGGTTGTAGGAGTTATGTTACTTATTATAATGCCTATTATGGCAGTACTTTCAGTAGGAGTTGGGTTTGTTGATTGGGTTGTTCCTATTTTAACAATTGCTTTAGGAATTTATGTTAAAAAAAGAAATAAAGGGTATATTCGTTAAGAGAGTTGAGAATATTTGATATTTATCCAAATGCTCTACGCATGTCAACAACTTGTACAGAGTTAACATTTTCTATTTTAGCTAATTTGTTTTCGATTGGTTCAAGTTCACGAGATTCATCTAGATCAAAAAATGCGTGAATTGCTTTTAGACCAAACGCAATAGGAACTTCTTCAAAACGAATTTTAGTTCCTTTATTTTCTTCAATTATTTCTTTAGCTTTAGTTTTTACTTCAACTAAGTCAACTTCTGGTGAAGATGGCATTAGTTTAAGTGTTATTAATGCAGTACCCATGTTATTTTTTAGAAGTATGAGCTTTAAAAGCTTTTGCTCTTATTTTTAATATAATTAGTAAGAATATAAAGAATAATGTTATTGTTCCAAGAAAACTTCCAGCAATAATACTTACTACACCTACTCCAGTACTTTTATTGCTAATTGAAAAGCCTGTTAGTGGGGTGTTAAATATTGTAAAAAAAATTAGTAGTGGTATAATTATTAGCAAAAAGATTCTTAGAGTTTTTTTAAATAAGAGATCCTCTTTTTTATTTTTCATAATTAATGAAGTGTAGCTTAAATTAAAAATATTTCTAATTTATTAGATAGATTTAAATATTTATTTTTGCTATTATTTTTATTAAAAGAAATGGTGAAAATACAGAATAAGCTAGCTTATACATTTATGGCAATTGGAGTTTTAGTAGGAATTGCCATAGGAATTAATGCTTATGGTGGAAGTAATCCTGTTGTTGTTGGGCATAGTGCAGGGGAATTAGACTTAAGTTCTGGGGTTAATGGAAATGCTGTATTTAATGGTAATGTTGGAATTGGTTCTCCTAATCCTTTTAATAAGTTAGAAGTTGATGGAAATGTTGTTGTTGCTGGAGATATACAGGGAGGAGGGGATATTGCAATACCCGGAGCCATATCTGCTATTTCAGCAACAATTGGGGGAGGAAGTGTTTGGACTGACGCCAACGATGGAGCAGGATCAAGTATGGATGCTGATTTACTAGATGGGCATGATAGTTTTTATTTTGAAAGTTTGCAGAACACAAACGCCGAGTCTATACAAGGAAAAGAAGTTTATTGGGAGGGAGAAAATTTATGTTATGGGGATTCTTGTGTTATAAATTCTGGATTAACTTGCACTAAAACTGGAGGTTCATCCTATCAGGGAGCGCCGGGGGGTACGTGTAAAGGACCTATTTGTGCTGGGGTGTGTAAGGATGTAGTTGCTTGTGATGGAGATAAGTCTGTGGATTGTGTAGGGGGCGAGGATGTTTATTTTACTTCAGGAATGTGTATTGGGGCTAATTGTGATGTTGGAGGTGAATGTGGTTGTACTTGTAGTGTGAGTGGGGTTACTTATGATAGTGAGACAATAAATGGAAAAAAGTGTGTTACCTTTATAACGACTCCTTAAGAAATCTTTAAATACTTCTTTTAAGTTTATTTAATATGGTAGCAGTAATAAGTATGTTTGCAATTTTTGTACCTCTTTTTTTAATAGGAATATTATTTTTTATAATGTGGATTATGATGCTTGTTGATGCTGCAACAAGAAAGTTCAAACACGACACAGATAAAGTTGTCTGGATTTTAATTATAGTTTTATTAGGTTTTATTGGTGCACTAGTTTATTATTTTGTGGTATTTAATAAAGATGATACAAAGTCAATAAAATGGTTGTGGATAACAATGCTTATTTTAGTTTTGTTAATTGTATTTGTTGTTTTTTTAGTTTATCTTCTTAATGCTCCAATCGGAGTATAGGCTTGTTATAGCGTGATTTTATAACAATTTTTATAAAGAAGTGATAATAAATCTTTTTTATGGATGCAAATTATGAGAAGATTATAGAGAGAATCTCTAAGTCTTCAGGTCTAGAAAAAGAGGAAATAAATAGAAGAGTTGAAGCAAAAAGAGCAAAATTGTCGGGCCTTATTAGTAAAGAGGGTGCAGCTCAAGTTGTAGCAGCTGAATTAGGGGTTTCGTTTGAAGCTGAAAAACTAAAAATTGATGAACTCTTGCCTGGTATGAGAAAGGTAAATGTAGTTGGTAAAGTAATTAATTTATTTCCTGTAAGAACTTTTACAACAAAAAAAGGTGATGAGGGTAAGGTCAGTAATTTTATTTTAGCAGACGATACATCAAATATCAAAGTAGTTTTATGGGATACAAACCATATTTCTTTAATTGAAAATGGTAGTGTAGATAAGGATAGTGTAGTAGAGATTATTAATGGTACAATGAGAGATAATGAAATTCATTTAGGTAGTTTTTCAGAGTTAAAGTTAAGTAAGGAGAGTATTGGTGAAGTAAAAACAGAAAGAATTGTAAAAGAGAAAAATATAGTTGATTATAGGATTAGTGATGCAGCTCTAACAAGAGCTTTTGTTGTTCAGACTTTTGAGCCTAGATTTTTTCATGTCTGTCCTGAATGTAAAAAAAAGGTTGTTAGTGGTGAGAAGGGGTTTGTTTGTGCTGAGCATAATAAGGTTGAGCCTGAAAAAAGAGCACTAATGAATGTTGTACTAGATGATGGGACTGAGAATATTAGGGCAGTCGCATTTCATGAGACTTTGAAGAGTTTAGGAATTGATGATTTAGAAAATGCTGATTCAATAATTGCTAAGAGAAATGATTTGCTAGGTAAAGAAATGATTTTTCAAGGAACTGTTAGAATGAACAAGTTTTTTAATAATCCTGAACTAATTTTAGATAGTATAAAGGAAGTTGAATTGGATAGTGTTATAGCCTCTCTAGAGAAGAGTTCTTGAAGTGAACATAAGATTTATAAGGGGCGTTAGTTTAGTTTAATTATGCGAAAAGGGGACGCAATTATTTTAGTTAGTTTTTTTGTTTTAGTTGTTATATTGTTTCTTTTTTCAACTCTTGTTAAAGCTGTAGATGGTTGTACAATAAGTGCACCTTTTTCTTGTACTAGTGTTAGTGCAATAGCTAGTTTGGACGAGATTGGTATTAGTATTAAGAACGGCGGAGTTGAAGATTATTTAATTGAGAATATTTTAATTGTTGGATGTAATGAAGGAAATCTTACACAAACTGTGTTTCCTGATTGGTTAGAATTTGGAGGTCAGGATAGTTATGTTATACGTTGTGGTTCTGATGTTATCTTTCCTGATCAGATTTATGCTACTGATATTGAGATAACTTTTAGAACAAATAACAGTAGTATAACTCAGATGGCTACAGGGTCGATTAGTGTTATGCCCATAGATGGCACTAATAGCTCATCGTCTAGCTCTAGTAGTGGGTCTTCTTCATCAAGTGGTGGGCCTGGACCCTTAATTAATACTTGTTTTTCTTCAAGTGATCCGAGAAGTAAGGCAGCAGTTTTGCATAGAAGACATGTTTACTGTGATGATAATAGGTTTCACGAGACTGCAATGAAGGGACTTAAAGAGCAGCACATTGTAATTAATAGTGAGAGAAGACAGTATTGTAATGTTCAGTGTACTAATAGAAAACAACATCAGTGTTATGGTGATGGAAGTTTTGATACATATTATCAGGAGTGGTGTGAGGATTCTTACGGAAATAGGATAGATGTTGAAGGAGCAGATTACTGGGCAGATTATGGGTATGAGTGTTATAGTGATTTAGATTGTAAATATGGCGAGTTTTGCAAAGAAGGATATTGTTTTTTAGAAATTGAGCCTATACAGTGTTATTATGATTCTGATTGTCCTGCAGGATATGTTTGTAATCTTAATAAAAAGTGTGTTAAGTATGATTATGAGTGTAATTATGATTCTGATTGTCCTGCAAGTCATGTCTGTGTAAGTGGGTCTTGTTTGTATGATATTCCTTACCCACATAGTTGTACTGAGACTGATGGGGGAGCTAGTTATAATTTAAAGGGAGTGACTGAAGGGTATAATGCGTTTGTTAACCAGTATCTTGTTTACGGAGATTATTGTTATGGTGGAAGTTTTCTTGTTGAGCACTATTGCAATGAAGAGAATAATGTAGCAACTGATTTTAAAGTTGAGTGTCCTAAAGGTTGTGAAGATGGTGCTTGTGTTGGTCTTGAAAATAAGGAGATTGTTTGTAAGGATAGTGATTATACTTGGGCAGAATCAACTTCAGGAGGAGGAACATTTAATCCACCAGGAAAAGATAGGTATCAGAAAGGAGAAGTAACTTTTTTAGGTAATACTTATGGAGATTATTGTGTGAATGTTAAGGAGTATATTGATGGGTATGGGAATAGTATGTTAAATTATGTTAAGGTTGATGTGGGAACACATATTCAGGAGTTTGCTTGCATAAATAAGAATTCAGTTTATATGACAACAGTTTTTGAGTGTCCTAACGGGTGCAGGGATGGTGCTTGCATTGATAGTGAAATTGTAATAAAACAGTGTAAGGATAGTGATTCAGGTCTTAATTATTATGAAAAAGGCAAGGTTATTGTTGGTGGAAGTGAGGTTGTTGGAGAAGATTACTGCACTGATAAGCCTTATTATTCAGCAAAGATTTCTGGAATGCCTGTAGTTGATTCTGTTGTAGAGAAGGTTCAGTTGGAAGTTGAAGAAGTTCCATCTTTAGTTAAAGGTACGCTTGTTGAGTATTACTGTTATATTGATGAGGATGGAAATGAAGATGTTTTGACTCAGAAATATGTTTGTAAGCATGGTTGTTTTGATGGTGCATGTAAAAAAGGGGGAGATATAATTGAAATTGATCCTAATTGTGAGAACGGTTGCGTAATGGATGGAAAGTGTTTTGCTTTTGGGTATAGAAAAAATGAGAAGTATTGTTCTGAGAGCAATGAATTTGTTTTTCAAAAAGGAGAAGAGTCAGCGTGTGATAATAATTTTGAGTGTAATAGTAATGTTTGTGTTACTGGAGTTTGTGTACCTAAGACATTGATTCAGCAGATAATTGAGTGGTTTAGTAATATTTTTTAATTATTAATATTATTAATTATTCTTAAAGAGTTAAAAATTTTTATTAATTGCTTCAGATTTATTTTTTTATGCTACTTAGAACACACTATGCTATTTCAGCATTTTTTATACTATTATTTATTCCCTTAGTTGAGGCAAAAGTTTTATTTGTTGTAGCAGTAATAATTGGAACACAGCTTCCTGATATTGATTCAAGGTATTCTAGATTGGGTTACAGAAAAATAGCAAGGATACTTCAAGCTTTTACAAAACATAGAGGAATGATTCATAGTTTTACATTTTTAATTAGTTTAACAGTGGTAGTTGTTTTAGTCTGGCCTGAAGCTAGTTTTGGATTTTTTTTAGGTTACTCTCTGCATCTTTTTGCTGACTCTTTTACACCTGATGGGATTAGATCATTTTATCCTGCTAAATTAAAAACTAAAGGAAAAATAAAAACCGCAGGAAGACTAGAAGTAATTGTTTTAGTTATGTTTGTAATAGCTGATGTGGCGATGTTTGTGTATAGGATGGGCTTGCTTTAATTATTATTTTTCTTCCCATAAATCCTTATAAATGAGGGGGACTCTCATTATTTATGGTTGAAAAAAAGGAAGAAAAAAAGAGTAAGGAGCCTGAATTAACAGATTTGCCTGGAATAGGTCCTGCAGTTGCTGCTAAATTAGAGTCAGCAGGAGTATTTGATATGATGAGTTTAGCTGTGATGAGTCCAGCTGCACTATCTGATGCAGCAGGAGTTTCAAGTGCTGTTGCACGTAAAGCAATAGTTGCAGCTAGAGACTTACTTGATTTAGGTTTTGTTGATGGAGGAGAGTTTGCAAAAAAAAGAGCTAATATTCACTATATTACTACAGGTAGTAAAGCATTAGATGAACTTCTTGGGGGAAAAGGGATTGAGAGTAGAGCAATTACTGAGGCATTTGGTGCTTATGGGTCTGGTAAGACTCAATTAGGACTAACTCTTGCAGTTAATGCTCAGCTTCCTGTTGATCAGGGTGGAGCTGGAGGAAAAACAGTTTTTATTGATACTGAAGGGACATTTAGGCCACAAAGAATAAAGCAGATAGCAGAGAAGTTAGGAGCAAATCCAGAAAAAGTTTTAAAAAATATTTTAGTTGCTAGAGCTTTTAATTCTGATCATCAGATGTTACTCATGGAAAAAGTTACAGATATGGTTAAGGCAGGGCAGCCTATAAAGTTGTTAATAGTTGATTCACTGACAGCACATTTTAGAGCTGAATATAGTGGAAGAGGACAGCTTGCAGATAGACAACAGAAATTAAATAGATATATGCATGATTTAATGAAGCTGGCTGAAACAAATAATTTATCAATTTATGTAACAAATCAGGTGATGGCTAATCCTGCTCAACTATTTGGAGATCCTACTACAGCAATTGGTGGAAATATTGTTGGACATGCTTCAACATATAGGGTTTATTTAAGAAGAGGAAAGCAAGGGAGCAGAGTAGGGAAATTAATTGATTCACCTAATTTACCTGATAATGAGACAGTATTCTTTATTAATGAGGGTGGAGTAACTGATGATAAAAAATGAATGATGTGCTTGATGGAGGGCCTCAGTATCATTTGTTCATACAACAAATATTCCTGGAAGTGGAGTAGAAAAAACTCCTGAAGATTATATCCATAGATTAATGTATCGTAATCCTGAGTGGGGAGATCCAAAAGATCCAAAAGTTACATTAGAAGTATTAAAGAGTCATCCAGAAATTGCTTTAATTAGTGCTGTTCATGGACAAGCTGTTGAAGAAGATCCTCCTTACATGAAATTTATGTGTTACTTTTTTTGTCTTGATGAGGATAAGCAAATTATTACTTCTTATCAAGGGTATGATTATACAGGTCCTGTCATTGTTGAAGCTTGGAAGAAAGAGAAAAAATCTTTGTTAAGTAATATTGATATGTTCCATGTAAAAACAGGAGGTAGAAAAACACCTTATTTTGTAATTAGTAAACATCTTAGCAGAATTAATAGAAGAAATTGTCAAATTGAAGGTTTAAAAAATATGGCAAACAAAGCATTTTTCGATATGCTTTGGAATGTTCCATCTAGATGAAAAATGAAACGTACATTTATTACATCAGAATCAGTAACTGAAGGACATCCAGACAAAATTTGTGATCAGATTAGTGATGCAATATTAGATAATCTAATAGTTCAAGATCCTTATTCAAGAGTTGCAGTTGAATGTATGACTACAACAGGAAGTGTTTATATGGATGGAGAGATTACTACACACGGAGGATCTCTTAATGACAATGATGTTGTTTTAGAGGGGTTTCCTCTAATTGGAGCTTTTGATATTTCTTTTGCTTCTGGAGGAAGATCTAGGAGGAGTTTTCAGGAGAATGCGAGATTGGTTAAAATTACTACTGCTCATGAATTATCTCATCTTTGTATGCCCTCTGAAATTATGCACTGTAATGATATGGCTTGGCCAGAAGTACAAATAGCAGGAGATAAAACCTATCACAAGAAGAGGTGTTTATATAATGTAGATAATGTGACGTATGTTCATTTGTGCCTTTCTTGTAAAGACATGATTGTAAATTTTGTAAGGAGGTATAGGGATGGGTTAAAGAAAAAATAATTATTTTTTTCTAGACCTGTAATGTACATCCTCTTCAGGTTTTTTATATTCATGAATTTCATCAGGGCTAAACCAGAAGTCAATTTCTTTTTGTGCATCTGCTGTATTATCTGTTGCGTGAATTATTGTTAGGTTTGGTCTTCCTGATTTATTTGCTAGTGTAAATGTGTCATGAGAAAAATCTCCTCTGATTGTTCCGGGTAGAGCTTCATCAATATTTGTTGGACCAGTTAGTCTTTTTACAGTATGCACTGCGTTATGGCCTTGTAATACAAGAGCAATGATTGGTGAGAATTGCATGTCTTTAATGAGGCCCTCAACAATTTCTTTACCAATTGGAATTGGGTCTGCTGATTTTTTTAATCCTAATTTTTTTTTGTATAGTTCCCCTTTAACTTTTAACCACTTCTTGTCTTTATAATAGTGCTTTTCTAGTGTTGTTCTATTTGCTTTGATCATTTTTAGTGCAACTATTTTCATTCCTACTCTTTCAAATCTTGCAATTATTCTTCCTGTAATTCCTCTAAGAATTGCATCAGGTTTTATTAAAACTAAAGTTTTTTCAGTTGTCATTGAAATTCAATAAGATAGAAAACATTTATAAATTCTTTTATTTTAAATTATCTATTAAAAGATGGTGGGAGTAGTTAATTATCATTATTCTAAGCTAGTTTTATTATTAGCTTTTGTTATCTTATTTATCGGATTTGGTTCTGCACTAAATTGTTGGGAGCATGATACTCAGACTGATTGTCAGAGCGAAACTGATTACAGTTGTACTTGGCATGATGAGTCTTGGGGTGGATGGTGTGAAGAATTAAATTGTTGGACTTTATGGACACAGACAGAGTGTGAGAATTCAACAATACAGAGTTTAATTGGAAAGGATTGCCAGTGGAAAATTCCAACATCAGATTATGGTTGGTGTGAACAAGCAAATTGTTGGAGTTATACTGAAACTAATCAGACAACTTGCGAGAATAATTCACAAGGTTTAAATTGTCAGTGGAGCGAAATTTGTCATGGGTATAATCCTAGTACTGATTGTTGGAGTATAACATCCAAGTTAACATGTCTTAATACAACAGGATGCATGTGGGGAGATTGTACTTTTGCTGCAAATTGTTGGGAGTATACAACTTCAACTACTTGTACTAATGGAACTGGTTCAAGAGGATATGCTTGTGCATGGAATTCTCAGTATGATTATTGTTATGAAGCGAGTTGTTGGGATTATTCAGGAACTAATTTAACATATTGTGAGACACAGGGAGCTTTAATGAATTGTACATGGATTGATAATTATTATATTCAGGATTCTTGTGAGGAACCTATGTGTTATCATTATGATAAAACAAATGCTACAGCATGTGTTAATAATACTAAGGGATTGAATTGTGAATGGGATGGAGAGTGGTGTATGGAGCAGGGTTGTTGGAATAATTATAATCAATCATACTGTGATAATGCAACGGGATGTTCTTGGAAAACTTCGACATCTGATGGCTGGTGTGAAGAGGTTGCTTGTTGGAGTTGGGATTCTTGGAATGGAGGAAATGAGACAGCGTGTGTTAATAATAGTAATTATGGAGCATGGAATTTAAGTTGTTCTTGGGATAGTAGTGGAGGAAGTGAGGGATGGTGCTATCCTAATATAGGTAATAATAATTGTTCAAATTTTAATAATGAACAGGATTGTATGGATACTTATTATTGTTGGTGGGAATATGTTGATTGGAGTAATGTAAGTGCTGGTGGTAGTTGTAAGGATCCTATGTGGGGTCAGGGAGATTATGGAAGTGATGATGACTTTTTTGATGGGTGGAATCCGGGATGTTATATCTTTGATATGAATTCAACAGATTGTAATAATGTTATAGGATGTAATTATAGTAATAATTTATGTGATCCTGTAGATGAAAATTCAAGTATTGTTAATGTTACTATTGAATGGATTAATGAATATGGTTTGAATTGTTCAATGATTAATAATTCTAATTTGTGTAATAATATTCCTGTTCTTTCATCTTGTTGTGAGTGGGTAGGTGGATCATGTCAGAAGATGTTTGGAGATACTTGTTGGGAGAATGCAGATAGAGAACAGCAGGAATTAGGAGGAATACAATCTTGTGAGGATGTAAGTATGCTTACTAGTGATGTTTCTTCAGCTAGAACATTATGTCAGGAAATTTCTGGATTTCCTCTTTATATGCCTTGTAGTTGGAATAATGAGACTAAGAAGTGTGGGTTTAAGTCAAGTGATGTATTTGGAAACCAGACGCAGAGTTTTGCACTAATTGATAATAAAAAGACATGTAATGCTGCAGGTGGAAAATGGATAAAAGAGTGGTATTGTCAAGGTAATGTTAGTGTTCCTGCTGGAAGATGTGAACAAAAAGGTAAAGGTGATGAGAGAAATTGTGATAAAGCTTGTTTTGCTTGTGAGTATAAGTTTGATGGATCAGCCCATAATTCAAGCCAGTCAGCAAAAAAATATTGTTATAATTCAGCTTTAGGTTATTGTGAGTTTGTTGTAGATACAAGTGCACCTAATGGATATGGTTATTGTAAGGCTAAAGAAGAGTTTAAGAAAGGAATAGCAACAGATTGTAAGAGTGAGTGTGGAAGTTGTGCTTATTATGGTAATCCTTATGCAGCTAGCTATTCTAATGCTGTTCCACCAGCACAGCCAACTTATGATACATGTAATACTCCTGAGTGTTATTGCGAGCACGCAGATGAATATAATATTGTAAATTGTAAATGGGTGAGTGATTCAACAAGTGATATTGGAGGTTATTGTGTTGACAGTAGTGAAAAGACTTGTGCTGATTCTTGTGATAGATGTTATTCAAGAACTGCTTGTTTAGAAGATGGAAGAAGTGCTTTAGGAGCTTCTGGGTCTTGTGAGTGGACAAATAATGGGAAAATTTCAACTAGTGAGACTGATGGGACTTGTTCAAAGATTTCAGGAGGAGATGGTGTAAGTGAGATTTGTTGGGATGGAATTGATAATGATAATGATAATTTAATTGATTGTGCTGACTCTGGATGTTTTGCAGATTCATTTTGTGGTTTTGTTGATGGAGATTGTTTTGGTTGGGGACAAGACTCTTGTGGATTGGCACAATTAGCTAATGGACAGAATTGTACATGGGTTACTGATCCTTGGGGGGGTTGGTGTGATTTTCCAGGTGCAGATTGTTGGAAGTATGATGGAAATCAGACAAAATGTAATGATGCTAATTCTTGTGAGTGGAGTGATGGGTATGGATCTGGTTGGTGCGAACAAGATTGGAGTGTTGGTGAAGATTGTTATAGTAAAATGACTGAGTCAACGTGTTCTTCTACAGAGAATTGTACATGGACTAATGATACTTGGTGTGATGGAGATGGTGCTGAGAGTGATTGGTGTACCACTCAGGGAGGATGGTGTGATCCTGATGCGTTTGCTCCAAAGAATTGTTGGCAGTATGATGAAACTAATGCAACTGCTTGTGAAAATGTGAGTGGATGTAAGTGGGAAGATCCTTGGTGTATGGAACAAGGTTGTTGGAATTATGATTCGAATTCTACAGCTTGTGATTTAGAGTCTAATTGTGAGTGGCAGACTAATGATTGGGGAGGTGATTGTATGATTGATTGGAGTGCTAATTGTTGGAGATGGGATGAAAATGAAACTGGTTGTAATGCCCAAAATAAGTGTGTTTATAGAAATGATTCTTGGGGAAGTTGGTGTGATAATATTTTTAGTTCTTGTTGGGATTTAAGTGAGGATGATTGTGTGCAGAGTAGTGCTTGTAATTGGAATGAATGGATGTGGAGATGGGATCCTGATACAGGTCAAAATGTGCAGGGTGCTTGTGATGCTAAGTGTTTTGGAGATAATATGACACAGAATTCTTGTACTGCAATTGATGGATGTATGTGGTCTGATGGTTGGTGTATGGATACTTCTATGGGTGGTGGTTCAGGAGGTGTTGATTGTTGGCAGTATGATGATAATCAGACTGAGTGTACAAATGCTACTGGGTGTAAATGGAAAGATCCTGGTTGGTGCAATCCAATAGGTTTTGCTGGAGGAGATGCTGTGGGCGGAGCTGGTGGAGGAGCACAAGGAGGAATGGAGTGTTGGAAGTATGATGGTAATGAGAGTGCGTGCACTAATAGCACACTAATAGGAATGACTTGTGAGTGGATGGAAGAGTTTAGGCCATTTTGTGAGCCTGATTGGAGTAATGATTGTTGGAAATATTATAATGAAACTGCAATAGTTGATGGATATAATTGCACTAATGCTAGTGGATGTTATTGGAATAGTGAAAAGAATTTTTGTGCTAATGTTTATGATCAATGTTTTATGAATGAGACATTATTTTTAGATAATGAGTCTTGTAATGCTAATCCTTATTGTAATTGGAGTACTTTTATGGATAAGAACCATTGTGAACCTGCTCCATTTTTTGCAACAACTTCTGCTGAATGTAGTGCTGCTGGAGGTAGATGGATGCTTGGTTGGTGCAATCCTCCTGGAATGAGTGATATGTTTGGTGGAATGGAGGCTGGAGCACCAGTTATGGTAGCATTTGGTACTTGTGATCCAATGGGAAGTGATCCATATGTTGATTTATGTGGATTAGGTCTTAAAGATATGGATGATACTTTTGGATTTGGTGCAGGAATGGCAGACTTTACTGATGCAGGAATATGTAATAATGAAAGAATTGGGATGAGCAATGATTTTGGAAATGGAAATGAGACAGTTAAGCTTTATATTTATCTTGATACTGATGGAAGTACTACTGGGGGATGTAGTTTGTCTGATGATTCAGATTCTGAAGGATATGAATTTTTCTTTAAGTATGTGTCTAGGTATAATAGTAGTTTAGGTAAGGCTACTGAGACTTTTAGTGCATTAAGATGTAGTTCAGGTGGTTGGGTAGCTGCAGATATTGGCCTGTCTGCTTGGAAAGCAAAAATGTGTGGTGAAATTGGAGGTCCAATGGTTGCAGTTAAAAAGTCAGACTTAGAAAAATTCCCAACACTATATGATTCAAATGTAGATATGAGAGTTTATGCATCATCTGCTCATGAAACAGACACAGCGGCAAGTCCATCTGATACTGTTGGTCCTGGTTGGGTTACTCCAGGAGCAATAGATTTTCCTGTTGGTAGTTTCTTTGATTTAGGAGCAAGTGCTGCTACATTTGAAGATATTTTATTGGGTGGAGGATATGTTTCTTATGAGGATTGCTTTAATAATGTTGATGATGATAATGATGGAAATACTGATTGTAATGATTGGGATTGTGAGTTTGCACCAAGATGTACTAATAGTGGAGTAAATTCTGGATCTTATATTGACACATCTATGCCAAGATTAACTGGTGTTAAGGTTGAAGAGTATCCTGATTCGGCTCTTGTAATGTATAGTACTAACAAACCAGCTAATGGAACTTTGACATTCTGGTATAATGATTCAAGTTGTAGTTCTGAGACAGAGAAAAACACAACAATTTATGATCCTGGTGTGTATCTAAATACAGTTAGAAACTATAAATTATGGCACTATGCTAAAATATACAATGATTCAGGAAATCACTCACTTAATTATACATTAAATAACGCAACTAATTACTATTACAGGATAAAAATATGCGATACAGGTGGAAAGTGTAGTGTTAGTGCTTGTACGTCTTTAAGAACAGCAGATAGTATGAGTAAGTGTGGGTACTGTAATTTTGTTACTATGATTAAGTCTCCGTCTTCGTGGAAAGTTAGTTATGATCTTGATGCTAATGGAACTTACGAACATGTTCAAGGAGAAGTTTGTGGTCCAAAGGCGGGAATGAAGACTAATTATACGCAGGGAAGAAGAGCAAATATTAAATTAGCAGAATCTGATGGAAGTGTTTACTTTGAGTTTTTAGGTGTGACACTAACAAAGACAGGCCTTACAGCTAATACTAGAAAAATTAGTGAAGATAGCGATCTTATTCATGATACTACTGAAGGTTATGTAGGTATGCCCTCAGCAACAAGGGATAAGATTATTAATAATTTACATCCAGAGATTTGTAGGATAAAGATTCCTTTTAGTGGCACTTGTGATAAGCTTTATCACTGTGATGATAGCGGAGATAATTGTGTAGATAGGACAAATGAAGCGACACTAATTGATTCAACAAATTGTGTATGGCAATTGCCTTACTGTGAGTTCTCTACATGGGATGAAGATGGAAATCCAAGTAGCAGTTCATCAAGTAGTTCTTCATCATCCTCTAGTGGAGGAGGAATAATTATTAATGATACAGATGATAATGAGACACAAGAAGCTGGTGATGATGGAGGAGATGATGGTTCATTAAGTAGTTCATCAAGTTCAACAAGTAGTAGCGGAGCACCAATTACAGGGGAGGCCGTAGGTGGAGATGGATTAAATGAGCTTGGAGATAGTGTAGGATTTATTTTGCCTGTTGTTGTTATTTTTTTAGTTATTGCTGCAGTAGTTGTAGGAATTTTAATTAAGGGAAGAAAAAAAGAAGTTAGAAGAAGAAAATACGGTTATTAATTGAATAATCAAATTAGTTTTTTGGAATATACATTACCATCTTTGCTGGAGAATAATTATCTAACATTTTAGCTAATTTTGTGTTCTTTTTTCTTATATTATTTTTATTTGTTACATTATCTGGATTATACTCTGGTAAGATATTGGATAGTAAAGATCCTATCACATAACCTGTTAGCATTGCTACATAGACCCAGTTTTTGTTGACTTTTTTATTTAAGAGTTTTCTCATAATTTTGATTTGAAAATGAATTATTTAAGAATGATTATATTTTAATACACTCCTGGAATGTATCTATATTTAACTCTTTTACAATATTCTTTATATACTAAATCTTTACCTAGATGTCTTTCTTCAGTAATAGATCTTAAGTGGTATATTACTGACCAGATTCCCATACTCACTATTGCTGGCCATGAAATAATTGGAATTAGTGTTATCCACCATACTAGGTTTTTTGAAATATATGCAGGATGTCTTATGTATCTGTATGGACCACGATCAACAATTCCTCTATGTGTTAAATTTGAAGCTTTTGTTCCTAGTGCTAGAGTTGCTGATACATAAATACCTAAAAGAAGAATCATTATAATCCTTGCAATAAAGGTTATAATGTCGTTTGAAAACATTACATAATCATTGGCATACCAGTTGGAAATATTAGTAAACATTGTGTTAAATGGAGGATAACAAATTAGAGCTACAAACCAACCCAAGAATGTTGGTTCAACGCTTACAATTTTATTTTTTAGTAATTTACTTTCTGTTGCATATCCAAAAGCAAACCATAGAGTATCAATGAAAAATATTGTTGCGAGAAGAAAAGGATATATAATTGTGTTAAATCCAGATACAGAGAATAAATTATTTGTTGCAATTAGATTAGGAAAGCTACTTTTAATTGCAAAATAATTAGCAATAACAAAATTAATCATAATTGGTAAGTAAAACACCTTAACAATTATGAAAAGGAGGGCTACTTTTTCTTTTTTAGTGATTTCTATATTGCTTTTAGTTTTAGATAAAAAATCGATTATTTTTATTAGTGCTTTTTTTATTAGCGAGAAAAATAAGTCTCCTTTTGTTTTTGTTATTTTTTGTTTTGGAATTAGAATATAGTAAATAAGGCCAATAATAGTGTATGCCCAAGCAATAAATGTTATTATTATAATTGTTTCTGCTCTTATAAAAGAAATATAGTAAGGAAGAGTTTTGTAGAGTAGGACTACTAGCCAGATTAATATAACATTAAGAAAATAACCTTTGAATTTACTTATTATCATTAATTAGATTAAGAAATTTTTATTTATAAATTTAACAAGGGCAAAATATTTAACTTGTAGATCTTCTTATGTGTCATGAAAGATCATTGGATGATTGCTGATTTACATATTCACTCTAGATTTGCTGCTGCTTGTAGTAAAAATATTAGTTTTGACAATTTAGTGAAGTGGGCAAAAGTTAAGGGTTTGCATTTACTCGGAACTGGAGATTTTACTCATCCTATTTGGTTTAATGAAATCAAAGAAAAAATGCTAGAAAAAAATGGGTTTTACTACTATAAAGGATTCCCATTTGTTATAAGTGGTGAAATTTCATTTATTTACACTAAAGAGCGTGGTAGAAGAGTTCACTTGGTTGTGTTGGTTCCGAGTATTGAGGTTGCTGAAAAAATTAATTCTTACTTGGATACACTTGGTAGAAGAGATTATGATGGAAGGCCTATATTTGGAGTAAGTTGTGAGGAGTTTGTTAAAAAAATGATGGAAATTGACTCGCAAATTGAGATAATTCCTGCTCATATTTGGACACCGTGGTTTGGAATATTTGGTTCAAAGTCTGGTTTTGATAGTTTAGCTGAGGCTTTTGGTAGAGAGGTTAAGCATATTCACGCAATTGAGACTGGGATGAGTAGTGATCCAGCTATGAACTGGAAAATTAAGGAGCTTGATACTAAATCGATTGTGAGTTTTTCAGACTCGCACAGTTTTTGGCCATTTAGGTTGGGTAGAGAAGCAACAATATTTAGAAAAACTGATTCTTATGCTGATTTAATAAGGCAGATTAGAGAAAATGATTTTTTAGCTACAATTGAGACTGATCCAGGGTATGGTATATATCATTGGGATGGGCATAGAAATTGTGAGTTTAGCTGCTCACCACAAAAAACTAGGGAATTAGGAGGAATTTGTCCTAAATGTGATAAAAAGCTAACTTTGGGTGTAGAATATCGTGTAGAAGAGCTCTCAGAGCCAAATAGGACTGGATTTAAGCCTGAAGGATCTAAGTCTTATTATAAAATTTTACCACTCCATGAAGTAATTGCGTTAGTGTTAAATGTTAAAGATTTGCAGAGTAAAAGAGTTTGGAGTGAGTATAATAAGCTAATTGAGGTTTTTGGAAACGAGCTTGAGATTTTACTTAATACAAAAAAAGAGGAATTTATTTCAAAAAATATTGATAGTAAATTAGCTGAGACAATCTTAAAAAATAGAGACGGAAAAATTAAAGTTAAACCTGGGTATGATGGGCTTTATGGTAAGGCAGTATTAGAGGATAAGCAAGTTACTCTTTAGACTCGCTTTGGCGCATTTTTTAGATTTTTGTATTTATAGTGAGCAGATTTTGTCTTAGCTTTGCATTTAGGACAAGAGTTTTTAGTAGTATAAGTAGAACACTTTGGACATTTATTTAATTTCATTTTTTTCTTTTGAAAAAGTAATTATCTATTTCTTTTCCTTGTTTTGTGTTAAGATATAGTGCTATTAATATAAATGTTAGTATGAAATGAATTAGGTTTAGGAGTGTATTACTTATAGCTCCTTTAAGAGTAAGATAGAGAATATCAGAAATAATGCTCGAGCCCAAAAATATTATTACTATTGAAAGAGAGGTAACTGATACTATTCTTTTTGTTTTTTTATTTATTTAAGATTAATTAAATATTCTTTAAGGCGTGAATTAAAAGAAGTCTGAAATAATTCTTCAATTTCTTCAGGATCAACCCATTTTAACTCAACGATTCCGTCTCCGGGTTTCTCCTTACCTTTGAATACTTCAGTAAGAAAGTATACTATTAACATGTCTTGTTTTTCATTTACTATTTTAGAAAATATTGCACCTAAATTTTTTATTTCATACCCTGTTTTTTTTAGTATATGGGTTTTTAGCGCTTTATCAACCTCATCACCAATATTAAGTCTTCCACCAGGAAAACACCATGTTAGTTTTTCTACGTGGGGGTCATTTTCTCGACGACCAACTAGAATTTTTTTTCTTGCAGGATCATAAATGATCCCTATTACTACTGCACTAAATTTGTCTAGTTCTTTCATGTAAAGAAGTGGTGAATTTTAATATTTAAGGCTTTTGTTTTTATAATATATACAGGAAATATATTTATAGAAATTTTTTTACTTCTTTTTAATGCTAAATTACTTTAGGTTTATGATGTACTCTTTTAACATTGGATGAAATGATGTTGTGAATTTTTTCTCTATTTCTTCAGGATCAATCCACTGCATTTCTTTGTAGTACTGACCCATTTTTTGTTCTCCACTTTTTACTTCACATAGGTAATAGATTGCGAGGAGTTTGTCATTTTCAGGATAGACTTTGCTAAACACAGCTCCAAGGTTTTCTACATCATACCCTGTTTTTTCCTTTAGCTTTTCTACTAGGAAGTCTGCTGGTTGTTTTCCTTTAAAGAGCTCTGTTCCTGGAAAACCCCATGTGAATTTTTCACCTAATTCTGGGTCTCCCTCTTTTCTTATAACAAAGATTTTTCTCTTTTCTGGATCAAAAATTATTCCTAGTAAAAGTACGTGAAAGTCGTCTGTTATTTTTGGCTCTTCCATAAAAAATCAAATCTCAGACCGTATTTAAGTGTTTTGATTTTCATATATGAAATGGGCGTGATTTTTGGAGAATTTTTTTACTTCTCTTTAATGCTAAATTCTGCTCTGTTTTTTTTAGCACTATTTTCTACTTCAAGAAGTATTTTTTTTAGTGTCTGATCACCTTTTTTAGGGTCTTCTGTCTCTATTTTTATTAAATATGTTCCTGCAGATATGTAAGTTACTTTTGCAATGCTGGTTTTTTCTAGAATTTTTTTAATTACTGGTAATCCATCTGGATTTTTTGATGTAAGTTTGAATGTTTTTTTAATTTCTACTTTTCTTTTTCTCTGATTTTTGATTATATCTAATATTTTATCTGAATCTTTTTTTCCAACTAATTTTTCTAGGATTTTTGGGTTTTGCTTAGTTGTTTCAAGAAACTCATATATGCTTGAATCCTTTTTTATTTTCTCTATTATTGGTTTGGCTTTTTCACCAAGGTTTGTTTTTAGTATATTTGTGTAGCTTTTTTCTAATTTGTATTTTTCTCTTATTTCTTTTTGTTCTTTTGGAGTAACTCTTCTTAGTGATAGGTCTATATGGTCTCCTGAGACTCTTAATACTTTACAGATTATTCTTTTTTTAGGAACAACATAGTCTCTTAGGTTTCTAATTCTTCCTGGGGCAATTTCACTTAGGACAATACTTCCTGGACCGTTTGTATCAATACTTACAAAAACAACAGTTCCAACTATTCTGTCAACTGTACACATTACAATATCTCCAGGTTCTAATTTGTTTTGCATGAATGTTAAAGAAATAGTGTGTTTTTAAGAGTTGTGATTAGACTTTTAATACTTCTACTTCTAGACTTTTTTTTAGTAAATTTAGAAATTCTTTTTCTTTATTTTGAGAGATGTTTGCTCCTGCTGCAAATTCATGGCCTCCTACTTCTCCCCCAATTTCAGTTATTACCTTATTCAGAATTTCTCTTACGTTTCTACCTGTTTTTCCCACATTTCTGGCTGAAACTTTAATTTTATTTTCGTAATGTGCTAGTCCTACAATTATTGTTCCTTCTTCATATAGTGAAGAATTTGATAAAATACTACAAATAGTTCCTATCATTGTGTCTTTAATATTATCTTTAGCATTTATTATTACAAATCCATTTCCTTGTATTTTTTTTGTTTTGTTTGCAAATTTGAGTCCTGATATTAATTGTTGTTTGTATTTTATATGCAGGCTTTCAGCTTTCTTTTTTGAATTAGTTACTTCCATTAAATATAAAATTGCGGATGTGGGATCGCCGTAACGTGAACATGCATTAACTATTGCACTTAGTTCTCTTGCATCTTCTAGTTTATTATAAAGTTTTATTAGAAAAATGTCTCCAACTATCTCACTTGCTTTGCATTTTGGGTTTCTGAGTATTATTGCTGTAATTAATTTCTCCATTTCTTCTTCATTAAGCTCAATTATGCTTTTGTATTTTCCATTTTTTGATTCTATTCCTACTTCTCTAAGCAGTTCAATTACTCCCTCTATATTTCCTGTTACTTCTGGAATGTATGGTTGAGATGAAAATTCTAGGGTTCTATTTAGGGGTCTTGTAGAAGGATAAATTAGTAGGCCTCTTTTTCTTTTAATTTCTCCATCTTTTAGTATGTCATTATTTAGTTTTCCTATTTCTTTTTCTAACATATCTCCAACCATTCCTAGTATTGCTATTTTTGCTAAATCTTTATCAGTGTTGCCTATTTCACGAGAAAAAAGATAAGTTAGGCTTGATGAGCTTATTTTTTGTTTTTTGAAAGTTTCAGGATTAATTATATGAACATTTTCTGGGATTTCTTGAATAATTTGGTGGTGGTCTATGATAAAGACATTTTTTAGTCCTGATTCCTTAATGTAATTTAGACTGTTTGAAGCAAGATCTAAGAAGAGTGTGATTTTGTCTTTTGATAAGTCTCTTATATTTTGTTCATCAAGAGATTTTAGTATTTTAAGTGTAAATTTTTTATCAAGATTTTTTAATGTTTTTACTATTATTGTTGCTGAGCTTATTCCATCTGTATCAAAATGACTTATTACTTGGATTTCTTTATTTTCTGTTTTATTTTTAAAAATACTAGCAACAAATTTTATTTGCTCTTCTAGAGAATTTTTTAATTCACCCATTTTTGTTTTTTAAAAAAAGTTATTCTTTAAGTGGTAACTTCAAATATTTTCGTAATTTTCTTCTTTGTGAAAAGACTCTGTCTTTTTCTCTTTTAGCTCTTTTATCTTGTTTGTTTTTTTCTAGATGCTTTTTTATTCTTTCTAATTTAGTTTCAGTATTTTTTAAGTCTGGATTAGTATAAAGATTTATTTCTTTTAAAATTTTAGATATTTTTTTACTATATTCTTTTGGATGGATTCCTTCCCTTCTTAATTTTTCACCTATTTTTTCAGAAGTCAATCCACTTTTGGCTAGTTCAACTACTTTTTTTTCAAATTCTGTTTGACTTAGCTTTTTAGCTTTATTTTTTATTGGCATTATGATAGGTCGAAAATAGTGTTTTTAAAGGTTTTTGTGCGAGAAAAGTTATTTAAAGAGACAGAACTTAGATTTATTATGGCTAAGATTATTGGAATAGTTAGTCTCAAAGGAGGTGTAGGAAAAACCACGATATCTGCTGCATTAGGTGATGCAATAGCTGGTTTTGGCAAAAGAGTGTTAGTTGTCGACGGCAATCTTTCTGCTCCTAATTTAGGACTTCACTTTAATGTTGTCGATCCTGAATTTTCTTTGCATCATGTTTTAGATAGGATAGCCAAGCCTAGTCAGGCAATACATAAATTAGACAGGTTTGATCTGCTTCCTTGTTCTGTTTTCGGAAGACTTAATAATTCTTCACCACTAAAATTAAAAGATAGAATAGGATATCTTAGTAAGAGATATGATTATATTATAATTGATTCTTCACCAGCGCTAGATGATGAGACTTTGGGAGTAATTTTAGCTTCAGATGATATAATTGTTGTAACAACACCAGATCATCCCACATTATCTAATACTATGAACGCAGTAAAGCTAGCTAAACAGCGTGGAACACCTATTGTAGGGCTTGTATTAAATAAAACATTTAATAAAAATTTTGAATTGTCGATTAAAGATATTGAAGATGTAATTGAAGTTCCTGTAATGGCAGTAATTCCACATGATGTGAATGTACTAAAAGCCTTAAGTGAGTTTGATACACTTAATAATTATAGGCCTAAATCTAAAGGTTCTGAGGAATTTAGAAAACTTGCAGCAATACTAATTGGTGAAAAGTATGATTCTCCTAAGTTAAAGAGACTTTTTGGTTGGGTTAATCCTGAAAAACAGGAGATAAATAGACAAGTATACTATGATACTGTGTTTAAGTAAAGCTTTAAAAACAAAAAAAGGATATTTTTCTTATTGGTACATTAAAGCCCTGTAGTACAGTGGTCAAGTATACTAGCCTTTGGAGCTAGGGACCCAGGTTCGAATCCTGGCGGGGCTATTGAACTCGGTAGTAGGAAGTTGGAGGTCGGAGGTCGGAGAAAAAGGGAGGATGAGAACCTTCTTCCTGCTACTGAAGAACTTTATAAATTATCTCAGGATAAGTTAAAGGACATAATTAAGACTGTTTCTAATGTCCAAAAGACCAAATATAAAAGAAGAAGTTACAAAAAGTACGGAAGTTTGAATAAAGGTTTTACCGAAGCTGAATTAAAGAAATTTTTTATGGTATGTAAGAATGAAAAAGCAAAATTAGCATTTTATTTAATGGCTTATTTGGGTTTAAGAGTTGGTGAAGTTGATTGGGCATATTGTAAGAAATTAGCCAACAACTATTTTCTAGATGTTAATGCTTCAGAAAATTTTATTTAGAAAGTCATCTCTTCAAATGGTGGAAGAATAAAAATAAAAGAACTTGTTCAAATTATTTCTGATTTTGAGCATATTTCTTTGAGATTTTCCGAAAATCTTATATTAGCAGTTCTAATTGTCATTTTGTGTTAAAAGAAAAAGAGAAAGAGGGGTTATCCCCTCTAACCTAAAACAATTTTCCTAAATCCGTTTTCATCAACTACGGTGTCCACTTTATCTCCAACTTCTGGAAATTTCTGATACATTTTTTTCCAACGAGTTAGATTGCTTTGGGGAGTTATCTTTTTGTTTTTTGGGAGTCTTATGTCTAACTTAGACTCATTTTCACAGATAATTTGGATAGCAGGTTCTTCTTTAATATCTGGATTTTTCAAAAAGTAATTGGGAGATTTAAAATCTGCTATTTTCCCTTGCTTGATTTCAATTATCTTAGATTCCTCTCTTTGTCCTGCTTTGATCTCATCAAAATCATCCCAATTAAGTTCTGCTTGTTTTTCGTAACCTATTTTTTCCACAGGCACTATTAGTTCTTCTGTCATTTTCGTTTACCTCCTTATAATTATATTGAATTTAATTTTTTTTCTTTGGCATATAGTCTAATCTTTGCAATCTTTCTAAAATAGCCTTGTAAACAAATTTGCTTACGGTTTCATCTAAGTCTTTTGCAACTTCTTTCAAAAGATGAAAGTATTTGTTTTCTATTCTAAATCCAACATTTTTGTTTTTCATTGTAAAACTTAAAAGGATTCTCTTTTTTTAAGGCTTTCTCTTTTTATATAAAATGAGAATATAAGTATTATTATAAATTATGATAAATAGTTACAATATTATTATAAAAAGAAACATTTATAAATATTGAAGATTATGTTTAACTATGTTAAACAAGATAATAGATAAAAACAATTTTAGAATGGCAGAATTGCTTTTTGAAAACTGGCTAACGTCGAAAGAATTATTAAATCTCTTGAGTACTGAAAAAAAATGGTCAAAACCAAAATTCTATAGGATTCTTGAATTATTTAAAAAAAATAAAATAATCTCTGCTAAAACAGATGAAAACTATGAGACAAAGTTTCATTTAAATGAAGGGGGATTGAGAATATTTCTTAACTACTATAATAAAGAAATCTTGCCAAGCTTGAGATTTAAGAATTTCAATGAAATTGAGAAAAAGCTTAATTCACTCAAAAAATATAAAGGGAAACTATTACATGAGGATAAACTCAAAGAGCTCAATATCCCATTTCTTTTAATGCAGGAAAAAGTATTTAAAAAAAAGTTATTCTCAAATGTGCTTAAAGTCCAGTATAAAGTAGATAAACAAGAACTTGAAGATGCCCTTAAAAACATTAAAAAATTAAAAGAGGAAACAAAGAAAAATGCCACAAAGTGATTTTAAAGAATTAGATATTTGGAAGATAGCCTTTGAGGTAAATAGGAGTATTTACAAAATAACAGGTAATTTTCCTAAAGAGGAGCTTTATGCGTTAACTCAACAGCTTAGAAGGGCTTCTGTAAGTATTTCTTCTAATATTGCAGAAGGTTGTGGTAGAAGAACAAATAAGGATTTTGTAAATTTTTTATACAATGCCATGGGAAGTCTAAAAGAAGTTGAAAACCAATTGTTAATAGCTAAAGATTTGAATTACTTAGCTCAATCTAAATTTATAGAATTGAATGAAGAATTAGACAAATTAGGTAGGAAATTAACAAGATATATTCAGTATATTCAAGGAAAAGGAGATTAAAAATGCAGAAAATAGGTTCGAAAATGCCAAAAATAGTAAGTAGGAATTTGGTAGTGGGAAGTAGTAAGTTGGTTGTCGAGGGTAATTCGACTACAGACATTCGAACACCTACTCTCGAACTGGGTTCGAATCCTGGCGGGGCTATACTTTAATATGGCAGAAAAGAAAAATAATCCTAAGAAAAAAGAATCTAGGTCTGAAAAATCTAAAAAAAAGAGCTTGAAAGAACATATGGGAGATGCTGCAGAACAACTAATTGGCGGTGCTATTGATGTAGCTGTAAGTGCTATTTAGATACTTTTATAAAATAAGATAACTACTATTTTTTATGGTATGGGAATGGATAATAGGCTGGGTAATATTTATTTTTATTGTATCAGGATTAAAAATTGTTAAAGAATATGAAAGAGGAGTTAAATTCACTTTAGGAAAGTTTTCTGGAATGA
>CAZPVF010000001.1:0-62008 GCA_964589955.1 Candidatus Woesearchaeota archaeon | reverse complement strand
TCGAAATAATTATCGCATTATTGCTCGGATGTACTATCGGCACCTTTACAGGCCTTATTCCGGGAATTCACATAAATCTTATTGGTGTAACTCTTGTTGCACTATCATTTTCACTTCTTTCAACAATCCAACCAATTTTTTTAATTGTGTTTATTGTTGCTATGGCAATAACACATACATTTTTGGATTTTATTCCCTCAATATTTTTAGGTTGTCCAGACACAGATACTGAACTCTCAGTTCTACCTGGCCATGACTTATTAAAAAAAGGAAAAGGATATGAAGCACTACTCTTAACAAACAATGGAAGTATTGCTGCAATATTAATTTTACTAATTATTTTTATTCCTGCAATATTTTTAATAGACAACTTCTATGGTGCAATAAAAGTTTTTATTCCATACATCTTAATTCTTGTCTCAATTACTTTAATTGCACTACAAAAAAACAAAGTTAATGCAATAAAAGTATTTTTACTTACTGGCCTTTTAGGCTTTTTAGTTCTTAACATAAATTTGGACCAATCTCTCCTACCGCTCTTAACAGGCCTATTTGGTGCTTCATCAATAATAATTAGTCTTAAAAATAAAACAAAACTACCTAAACAAATTCTAACTAAACCAAAACTAAAATTAAAGCCAGTTCTTGGTGCTGCAATTGCTGCACCAATCTGTAGCTTCCTGCCAGGCCTAGGAAGCGGACAAGCAGCAATAATAGGAAACACCATATCTAAAACAAACAAACAGGGATTCTTAACACTTCTCGGAGCAACAAATACTCTTGTAATGGCTTTTTCATTTCTTTCTTTATATACAATAGAAAAAACAAGAACTGGCGCAGCACTTGCTCTAAAAAAAATAATTGATACAATTTCAACAAATAATTTAGTTTTAATTATGATAACAATTTTACTTTCAGCAATAATATCATATTTCTTAACTAAAAAATTAGCCAAATTTCTAGCATTAAATTTTAACAAAATTAACTACACTAAACTCTCAATTACAACATTAATTATCCTTATATTGCTTGTCTTAATTATCTCAGGACCAATAGGCCTACTCATCCTAATAGTTTCAACAATAACAGGAATTTACTCAATCTCACTTAAAGTAAAAAGAACAAATATGATGGGCTGCTTACTAATTCCCACAATTATTTTATTTTTGTTTTAGAACACCAAATTAAACAACAGTTCTTCTCCAATACCTGTGACACAAACTTTCTTTAGACAGACCAACTGCTTCAACAATATCAGAAAATTTTTGAAACTTTAAACTAGTGGGGCCAAGTTGCTAGAACCATTGAGAAAGTGCTTCTTGTTTTTCTAACTCTTTACCAAAAATACTATCAATAAAATTCTTTACTAATTCTAAATTCTGTTGCATGTAAAGTGACAGATTGTATTTTTTAGCAAGTTCTAGAGCAGGATCTAAATACTTTTTTATTCCTCCCTCATGAACAGTAAAAATCAATTTTCCAGAACAAACAGGGCAAACTCCTTTTAAAGGAGGTCTTCTGACAATTTCATTACAATTAACACATCTAAAATTCTGAATAGAAAAATTTCTCAAATTTCCTTTCATATCTCTTATAAAATGTCTCTCAATTACAAGTCTTGCCGTATCAACAGTATCAGCTGAACGTAATTTTTCAACTAACTCCATTTGGTGAGCCACCTTATCTTGCATTGTTGCTAGAGTTTTATAGCTTGAGCATACTACCCCATCATTAATATTTGTAGTATTGTGTGTAAAACCATAATTTTCGAACGGGTTTTTTCCATCTCTTAATATATCTCTTACCATTTTTACTTTTACTTTTGACGAGTGTTCTTTTTTTTCAGCTAACTCATATAATTCTAGAGGATATTCTGTACAGTACTCAAAATCCAGTATCTGATCATCAACTTCACCAGCATCAATTTTTGCATTCAAGACCAAAGGAGCGTCCTGAGTTCCTCCCCTATGGCTTGGTAAATATTTACGTGAAAAATTAATTAAAACATCACTTAGAAGCATTATTGCTGCTTCATCTCCATCACAATCCCTTCTAATTGCTGCATGCATATATGGACTAGCCATAAGGCCTAAACTATTTGAAAATCCAACAAACCTACATACAACCCCTGCACAATTATGTGGTGCCATACAAACCCCCATCTGCCCAACTAAATCTTCACGCTTCTTAATATTATGAAAAGCGCTAAGGCCATATAATCTCTCAAGTTCCTCATCAACAAAATCAGCTACACGCATAAAAACATCATCTGCTCTCTCATCTGGTGTCTCATTACAACTAGGAAGAAGAATATCGTGTGGCTTTAGTTCCAATATCTGATCGTCTGACTCAAGTGTTTTACCATAAATATCTTTTGTGTAACCAATTTCTCTTAGCTTATTTACACTAACATAAACTTCTTTTGGTTTAAATGAAACTAACGGAAGTTCAGTAACATCATACCTCACAGTTCCATCTTTATTTACTTGCAAATCATTTCTTGCTCTTAAAATTCCTTTAGCTAAATTTTCCATGTTTTTTTCTCCAGAAGAAACACCCCTAACCCCCTTAATTAAAACAGGCAAATCTTGCTTAGTCAAATTCATTTTATCAACTGCAGAATTAAAATAATAATTGATATCCAAATCAAATGTTTGAAAAGGTTGCCCTGCTCTCTCAACACCCTCTATTTTACTTGTAAATTTCTTTTGTTTTGTTGAATAAAAATAAAATTCTTTTTTAGTTAGCTTGCCACACTTCTCACAATTAGGATAAATTGTCTCCTTATCACAGTTTTCACAATAATTTATTGGAAATGAACTTCTAACCTTTCCAACCTCACAAGCTTCTTGAACACTTCTTAATCTTCCTCCCTCATTTCCAACAGGAAATAAAACATTAGGACTTCCAGTAAGTTTTCTTAATTTTGCTTTTTCTGGCCTACCCATTCTCGCACCAATAAATTCTCCAGCTTTATCTTTAATTTTTACTTGGCAAAGTTTGTTTATAATTTCTAACGGTTCACCATCAATATTAAACTTATTAAAATCAGTATCTTCATCATCAATTAAATTAATATTTCCCTCCATTATTCCCAACCCAATTCCCAAATTAAAAAGTACTGCCTTACTTTTTTCTAAATCTAGTACAACATGTTCTATTGTAACATCATGCGGAACTCCCAATAACTCTAAAGCCCTTTTTCCTCTCCCATACTTTTCTCTTTCTTTTGTGCCATATGGAAAAATCAACTTTTCATTAACCCATGCAACCTTAAGCCAATCAATAAATCCAAAAAAATGTTCTTTTTTAATCTGTGTCCAGTAAAAAATATGTTCTGGATGAAGAGGAACATTATATTTTTTACTTAATTCTAATGCCTTATCAAAATTAATATCAAAATAATCTAAATTTTCACTAAAACCTGCTTTTTTTAAATCGTGCCACCACCACTCCTCTACATAACCCGGCTTTATTAAATTGGCATTCCTATTTGCAACATCTGAAAAAGGAAAAAGCATATCTCCAAGATAAATTATCTCTTCAACATCATTATAAATTTTTTTTGCCTCTTCTTTTTTATAAATTTTTTTAACAGACCCATTAAATAACTTAACAATTGGCCCATCTATTCCATCACAAGCAGTTACAGCACAACCTTTTGTAGGTTTTTCTATTTTTAATTGGGTTCCTATTGCAATAAAATTATCAGTTATTGCCATTGTTGCAGGATGAAGTGCTGTTGCACTAAATCCAGACGTTCTACTTCTACCATATCTAAATCTAAATCCTCCAGATCTTCCAGGATGCCCATAAACAGGCCTTCCAGCAACCAAATCTTTAATATATGTTGGGGAATCATCTGTTTTTCCTTTCTCTCTTTTTTCATGAAGTTGAATATAATCTTCTAAAAAATCCCAATCAGTTAATTTAAATCCTTTTTCTCTTAAGGACTTTATATATCTTGCAATTTTTGGTGCTTTTTGTGCAATTCCTTCTCCAAAAGTCAAACAAACACCACTCCTAAGATAATTTGTGTCTACTCTTTCTAAATTTTTATAATTAGATGCTTCTTTTTTTTCAGATTTTTCTCCAGCAATCTGTATTGGTAAATGCTTTGCCATAAACATAATTTCTTCTTCAGTAGGCATATACTGTAAATTAGTTATCCTCTCATGATAATCTGTTAATTCTACAACATATCTTTTGATTTCATCCTCTGTAGGATCATACTTAGAATATCCAAATATCTCTCTTAAATGATCAATTATTACTAATGAAAATGCTGCGCCAGTTCCACCAGCACTTCTAACAGGCCCAGAGTAATAAGGTGCAAGATACTCTTTTCCCTCCCTTGTCTTCATTACCTTTATTTCAGTTAAACCCTCAATTGGGCTCGAAACAACACCAAGAGTAATATAAGCAAAACCTATCCTAGAACCAGCTTCAATTGCCTCAATAATACTTGAAAACTTACAAAATTTCTGCTTTGCTACCTCTTCAGCAATCTGAACACAAACAGCAGGATCAAGCTTTCCATACTTTTTTTCTAATTCAAGTATTCTTCTATCTATTCCACTACCTTCCATTTGTGGATAAATTGTTGAAATAAGCCCTACAACTTTTTCTGCCATACTCATAGCAAGAGGTATTTCTACTTTATTTTTAGGATCAAGTCCTTTGGCTCTTGCTTTGTTTGCAATTTCATAAACCTTGTCTACTTCTTCACGAAATCTCTTAAAATATTGTTGTGTGCTCATTTTACTCAAAATCAAGTATTTTTACTGACCTTGTTTTTAAATTTACAACAGGAACCTTACAGTGATCTGGAACATTCCCAAACTTTTCTTGATAAGGAGTCATTTCCTCCCAAGTTGATGTGGAAATAACTAAAACATTATCAAAATAAACAATAGCACTCTTATGAGTATGCCCAGAAATAAAAATATCTGGAACCTCTCTTATTATATGTGTATCTTTTCCACAAGGAAAATACTGTGCAGAACCATGTGTTGGTGCAAGATGCCTATGTTTTAATACATACTGCATAATTTTTTCAGGCGAATTCATTGCTTTCACCCTCATTAAACTTGCAACATTATTCGCGTAATAAGGATAGGAAAATCCATGATACATTAAAACATTAAATCCAGAAAAATCTTTTGTTGATGCAATATTAACCACAGAAGGATTTTCAGTTAAAATAACATTATCCAAATCATAAAGAGCCCAAGCATATTTTTGGTCATACAATGGTTGTGGCTCCATCAACCTCACCCCTTCATGATTTCCAGGACATATTATTATCTTTATATCCTTTCTAATTTTACCAAGCAACTCTGCAATACCAGAATATTGTTCTTCTAAATCAACAATTTCTAAATCTTTTTCCTGATTAGGATAATTTCCAACACCAGTAATTAAATCCCCCACAATAAACAAATATCTTATTTTGTTTGATTCTTCTGAACCTCCTAAATTTCCATTAAGATATTCAATAAACTTTTCAAAATTTTCTTTCATAAATTTCTTACTTCCATAATGAACATCACCAATAAAAGCGACATATTCCTCTACTAAAGCTTTTTTTCTTTCATATAAAGAAGATCCTGGAAAAATAATATCATTGGCAAAAAGCATCTCCCTACTTCCAGAACACTTAAACCCAATAACAGAATCAAGAGCCACCTCTTCAGCCTTTTTTATTAAATCTTCTTTATTTTTACTAACTAAAACTTTTGTTTTACCAGTTAAATCTTCTACTTCAAAAATAATGTTTTTATTTTTTGTTACATTCTTGGAATAAACAAGACCAATTATTGAAATTCCTTGCCTTCTTCCAGATATTTTATTAATTGAAACCAAGCTATCAAGAGCAGGATTAGATTGTAAAAAAGACCGCATATCAGTAAACCTATTTCTAAAATGATTTACAAAATCATTTACATCAAATTTTTTTCCAAGAGAACAATTAACAGACATTATTTTAACTTGGCCAGAATTAACAATTTTTTCATTATATTCCTCACTTCCAATATCCTCTTTAGAAATTTCTATGCTCAAACCAAGTTTTACTTTTAGTTTTTCTAATTTTTTTTGATTTTCTTGAGGAAGTGAAGAAAAAACCTTATCAACTACTTCCTTATTTCTATAAAATAATTCTCTTGTAATAATTTTTCTTCTAGTATATGTTTGAATCTTTTCAATAATTAATTTAATAGAGTCTATATCGCTCTCTTCACTAAAAAGTCCAAGAACTTCTTTATCAACTAACAAACCCTTCTGCAAAAAAAACCTCAAAACTTCCTTACTTGCCATTTTAATTATATAAAAACTATTTATAATCTATAGATTCTTCAACTATTTCTCTAGCCTTTTTCAAAATATTTTTTGATATAACCAGTCTAATCTCTCTCATTCTGCCCCCTCTTCCTTTTGAAATAACCCTAACATTAATTATTCCCAACATATCAAACTCCTGAATAATATCACTAACTCTTCTCTGTGTTAAAACCTCTAATTTATTTTTTTCGCAAAGATCCTGATAAAAATTATAAACATCTCCAGTAAAAAAAGGCGTATCTTTATTTTTATCACTTAATACCATAATAGAGTACAAAACAAGTTGAAATTGTTTAGGCTCAGATCTTATTACATCCAGAATCTTATCTTTTTCGAGCTTTTCATTTGCTTCATCTATGTGCTTTAATAAAATCTTCTTTGAATTTCCTCTTTCAGCCAATTCTCCAGCAATTCTTAATAAATCGAGTGCCCTTCTAGCATCTCCGTGCTCTCTTGCTGCAAATGCTGCACATTTTGCTATTGCTCCCTGCTCAACAGCTCCTTTTTTGAAAGCTCCGTCACTTCTTATGCTAAGTATTTCTTGCAGTTGTAATGCATTATAAGGTGGAAATACTATCTCCTCTTCAGATAGTGAACTTCTTACCCTAGGATCAAGTTCTTCTAAAAAAGTTAAATTATTGCTTATTCCAACAATACAAATTTGTGTTTTAGAAAGTTCTGAATTAAGCCTAGTTAAATTATACAAAAAATCACTAGATATTTTCTTTACAGTCTGATCAATTTCATCCAAAACCAAAACCAACAGCTGCTTTTCTGAATCAATTATATCAATAAATTTGTTATAGACAGCCTCAGTAGGTAGACCAGTAGCAGGAACATCCCCTCCTAATTTTTTAATTAATTCAGCTAAAATTCTATACTCAGTATCAGACACTTTTTTTAATTTGCAGTTTAAATACTCTATTCTTAACTTATGATCTATCTTCTTACTAGCTCTTTTTAATAACTCATCCTTAACGTATTGTACTGATAAAGTCTTACCTGTACCTGTTTTCCCATACAAAAACAAATTACTTGTTTTTTCTCCTCTTAATACAGGTGCAAGAATTGAAGCTATCTGCTTTATTTGATCATCTCTATGAACAATTTCGCTAGGTTTATAATTTATCTGTAGAAGGCTCTTATCTCTAAACACACTATTCTTACTAAAAGATTCAAATATTTGATCTAACTCTGTTGCCATCCTCTCTTAATGCTACCTCTAAAGACTCTTAAAAGAACGTATTGTTATTTAAGAGTTTATGTTCTGAAATATTATCATTCCAAAACATCTAACACAGACACTTTGATTTCCTATGGAAACACTTAATATAATAATCTGTATAGACGAGAAAAAATTTATTTCATTTTTAAAAGATTATAACTACTTAAAAAGAAAAACACCAACATTTCTTATGGAATATTTTAAAAACAAATTTTGGCAAAAATATTTAATTTCAAATAATACATACTCTAAAACAATTACGAAACCCAAATTATATGTTATATGTACTTTAAAATATATAATAAATGGTTTATTTTATGATAGTTATAATATAATACTATAAATTATAATATAATACATATATATACTATACTATAGAAATTCATATAAATAAAATAAAAAGATTAAAAATTAAAATTTTTATTTATAAACATTTCCAAAAGAAATAAAGGGGTGAGTGTGTTGTTAATATAAAAAGATATTTCAAATAATTTAATCTTTCTGAAAGGCACTTCTCTTAAAAATAAACATATTTTTAATGCTTCTATATACTCCCAACTCTATTTAAATTTACAGAAAAGTTTATAAAATTCCTTAATCTAAAAAACACATGCAAGATAACAAAAATCCATTTAATGTTCTCTTAGGTAAGATGATTGTAACAAAGGAGGGTAAAAGATTAGGGTTTGTTAAAGATATAACTTTTGAGACAAGATCAGGAGAGCTAATAAATATTGTTGTGAAAGAATCAACAATCTACACAAAAAATCTTAATCTAGAAAAGACTTCCTCAAACGACTTTCTTATCCCATACAGCGCAATTATCGCTATTGGAGATTTTGTAATTGTTTCTGAAGAAGACTTAATTTAAATAACCTTAATACCTAAATATTTTTAAAGACATTTTTGGTTTAATTAAAATGAAACTACTAGGGTTTAATTTAACTAAAATTGATGCAGAAAAGAAATCCTCTAGCTTTGAGGGTTTAAAAATTGAGACAAAAATAGATATTAAAGATATACTTGAAGCAAAACAAGATGTTTTACAATTTAAAGATAAAGTTGTTATGATACAATTTTCTTACGATATTAATTATAAGAAAGATATAGCTAAATTATCTCTTGAAGGAAATCTTCTTTTATCAGTTGATGAAAAGATGTTTTCAGAAATAATTGATAAGTGGAAAAATAAAGAGATGCCAGGAGACTTTAAATTAGTTTTATTTAATATTATTATGAAGAAAACAAGTCTCAAAGCACTTGAATTAGAAGACGATTTAGCACTGCCTTTCCATATACAATTTCCTTCTGTGAGAAAAAAAGAGTAAAAAACAAGTAACTACTAACAATTCTTACAAAATTTTATATAACTAGTAAGCTTTAATCTCTTTATGCACATTTCAAAACAAAAAATAGAGAAGATACAAGAGCAAATACTAGCTTTTTTATACTCTATTTCACCAAAACCTGTATTTACTTCAAATATTGCTAGAGAAGTGGCTAGAGATGAGGAATTTATAAAAAAATTACTTTTTGAGTTAAAAAGAAAAGAGCTTGTAACAGAGATTAAAAAAAATTCAAAAGGAAAAGAGTATATTAAAAGATCGCGTTGGAAATTAAGTGATGATGCTTATAGGTATTATAAAAATAAACAGAATATGTCGTATTAATTATTGTTTTGTATTATCTTAAATTATTTATATTGTAATGGGGTAGAATAAGTTTATGGATCAAATTAAAGACGCTTTTAAAAAAGTAAAAAGAGATATTGATTCACTTCATTTTGAAATTGATTCACTAAAAAACACACTTAATGAAGTCAACTGGCGGCTCGGACTTTTGTCTAAAGATATGCAAAAAATTAGACAAGATGAGCTAAAAATTATTAAAAAAAATAAATATACAACCAAACCTATAATTCAGACACATAAAGAACCTTTTCCCACAAATAACACGATTTCTTCAGCAGATCAGACACATATTAAGCCTAGAAATGACCAAATTAGGCATATTTCCACTGGAAATGGAGGGGTTCCGACAGACAGACAGACAGACAGACAGACAGACAGACAGACAGAAAATTACTTGTTTGACGATAAAATCATGCTTAAAACTACTCCTAAAGATCCTAATCCAATTTTGAGTGCTGCAGAAATTTTAGATAGTCTAGAGCCCCTTAAAAAAGAAATAAGGCTTAAGTTTAAGAGACTCACAGAAAAAGAAATTCTTGTTTTTTCAACACTTTATCAGCTAGACGAAGAGAAGGGATTCACAGACTATAAGACCCTTGCAACAAAACTAAATCTAACAGAGAGCTCTATTAGAGACTATATAGGAAGGCTAATATTTAAAGGAATTCCCGTCGACAAAAAGAAATTAAATAATAAATGTGTACAGCTGTCTGTATCCCCTGATTTAAAAAAAATTGCGTCATTATCCACCATAATGCAACTTATTAAGATATAAATTATTTAGCATTAATTAGTTTTTACGTTCACCGAATAACTATCTAAATAGACTTCTATTTGTTGAAATGGCTAAATTCAGCCCTTTCTCGCTTTTAAATCAGCATAAAATTAATAAGTTTTTCCTAAAATCCCTTATACATTACTCTTTAATTCAACTCTCATTTTCTTGGATTTAGAATATTTTTTTAAACGTAATTCTCTCATTTTTTACTTTTACACAACAAATTTTACCCATTTAACCCTCATTTCTTTAAATTTTATACTTTTAGGCCCTAATAACTCTCTATTTTTGATATTTTAAACTTAATTTAGTCTAAAATAAACCTTTTTTAACTCTCACTTTTTGATTTTTAATAAATTAAAAACCCTTTATTTTAGTGCTTTTTCTCACTTTTTAGTATTTTTTACATATTTTACCTTATTTTTTGCTTTTTTTCTTAGATTTTCTCTTATGTTCTACTCTTACTTTTGAGTTTTTCATTAATTCTTCTTTTATATGGTCTTCAATATAGACTCTTTTTTTACCATTTTGTTCTGTTATCTCACTTATTATATTCTCTTTTTTTTGTTTGATTCTATTTATCTGGCCTCTAATTGTTGAACGTGTTTTTCCTAAAATTGCAGCTAGATCATCGTAACTCAGCTTCATGTCACTATTTAAAAGTATCCACAAAATTGCTTTCTCAGTTACTGAAAATTGGTCTAAATTGGGTGTTTGAACACCTGTTTCAACACCTGTTTGAACAGCATAAACACCTGCCTGTTTATCAAACACCTGTTTAGGTGTTTGGAATGACGGCTTAACTTTCATTTCATTCATCATTGCAAGAATATTTTTCAGACTTTCAATTTCAGAATGCATCGACGATAAAACAGTTTTTATATCATCAATGTCTTTTTTTTGCATGTTTTTTTCAGAATCTAGGTGTTTAATCCAACCAGTCATAGAAGTAATATCTTTTTTTACAGCTTCAAATCCTTTCTTTGTATCCTCTTCAACACGTGCAACCTCTTTATTTTTTCTAAACCATAAAAACATATAGAAATGAGGGCTGTTTACTATATAAATATTTCGTTTTTATTACTATTGCTTAGTACTTTCCGTCGATAAAATTCTTTTTAAAATATGTGTCGGAGCCCCAGCGTTTCCAGTGGAAAAAAGAACTGTTTAAACAGCAATTTTACAATAAACAGCTGTTTATTAAACACATAGACAGCAATAAACGCGTTTAAACAGCTGTTTAAAAAAATTAATGTTTTTTTATTTATCGACGATAAAATAGGTGTTTAAACGCATAAACACCCTAAAACAAACAGTAAGACACATCTTCGACAGATACTTAGGTTACCTTTGTGCACAAAATTAAAGTTTGGCTATAATTGTCCTGTGTTTTATTGTTTCTTTGCACTGTTCAAGTTCTGGGATTCCAGCATAATTGTTTTTCTTTTCTCCAATAATTTTATCTATGTTATGATAAGCAACTTCGTTTTCAATTGAAATTTGGGGTGCTCCAATACCCATAAACTCTTCTGATAATTCAACCATCCCTGGATAGGATATGATCTTTCCACTTGGTCTTAAAACTCTCAATAAATCCATTAGGATTAATGATGAATCAAGTTGTGTTCCCCAATGCTCTTTAGCAAAAGTTAGTCCAGAAAAAGGGTAAAATAATTGTCCAAATGCATATGAGTAAATATAATCATAATAGTTATCCTGTTTTGGTATTGAACCTTTTCCAGAATAATTAACTGAAATAAGCCTTTTTTCCAAATACCCATTAGGATTTTTTAGTCTCGGATCCATTCCATCTGCTAATACTCCTTTTTCTCTTAAATATTCAACTAAAATACCCTCGCTCCCACAAGCAGGATTAAATACTTTTTTTCCTCTAAGGTTTTTTAGCACATTACTATCTATTCCTAGGCCCTGTTTTTGTATTTTTAGTGGAAATTCTACTTCTCCAGGTGTTGTTGCAAAAGCTTTTAGCGAGAACTTCAATATATTTCTTATCTCATTCATTGTAACAATTTTATCTACCTTATCTTTAAAGAGATTTACATACGTTTTTGATAATATTCACAAAGCTCCCCTTAGTGCACAAATCCGACAGGCCTAAAAAGATTAAGGTCAAAAATTGGTGCAAAAATTGCAAAATATCACAGATATTTTTATTAAGTTTAGTTAGGTTATTAACAAAGGACAAAAAAATATAGATGATAATTGTTTTGTTGAATTTAATGTTTCTGATCTTTTGATATTAGGTAAGCACCTTAGACACATGCCTAAAATCTTACAATATGCTCACAGAGGAATGAAGTATTTTAATTTAACATTATCACAATTTTTTTAGGAGTTCAAGTAGTAATGTATTCTTCTACAACTGTGTCTCTTACCAAACATTATTATCTTCACGTAATTAATTCTTCAGTGCAATCCATGTTTCTTCCTTAAAAATCAATGCTTTTTAGCTAATTTTGCTTTATTGCGTGTGAATTTAGGTAAGGAAAGTTAACAGAAAATACTTTTATGTGTAAAAAGTTCGTACAAGATATATTGTCACTACCCTATAATTTTAGCTCAATTTTATAAAGAAGTTCGTACAATCTATTACGAAAAAGAGAGGACAAAATTCTAAAATGACAAGAATGTGGATGGTAGATCCAAAAAAGATGTGCAGAAGTCATTTATTAGGTGAACACAAAGAGTTACATCAACTTGTAGGAAGTTTAAACAAAAATAAGAGCATTAATGGCCATTTAGATAAAGGACAAGTAGAAGTTCATAATATTAGAAAAAGACATAAAGAGCTTGTTAAAGAAATGAAAAGAAGAGGATATTCTCATAATTCTCCTCTTCCTAAATTTAAGTCATTTAGAGCAGGGAAAATAAATATAAAAGAAAACGAAAAAGAACTAAAAAAAAGATGCAAAAATTGTAGAACTAGGCAAAATTCTAAAATAACCACAATTATCTTTGATGTTGGAGGTGTACAGTATTTTTATGATCATATGAATGCAGCAAGAGCCATGGAAAAAGAAACTGGTATTTCTGCTAAAAAAATTAAAAAAGTATTAGAAGGATCAGCAAAAAATACAAAATTTTGGAGAATGGCAGAATTAGCTCCACTAGAAAAGGAATATTGGAAACAATTTTCTAAAGAATTAAATATTAGTTCAGTAGATTCTAAAAAAATGTCTAAACTATGGAACTTAATTTTTACACCAAATAAACCAATGCTAAAGTTAATAAAAAAACTAAGGAAAAAGTATAAGCTAGCAATTTTGTCAAATATGAGTCAGGGACACAAAAAATGGCTAATTTCTAAAGGGATAACCAAACCTTTTCCCAAACATAACATAATTTGGTCCTGCGATGTTAATTTAAGAAAACCCAACAAGAAAATCTATAATTTAGTATTAAAAACAATAAATTCTAAACCTGAAGAGTCTGTTTTTGTTGATGATTTTTTAAGAAATATAAAAGTAGCAAGAAAAGTGCATGAATGTGGGATTGTTTACAAAGACCATAAAAAATTCTTAAATGAATTAAAAAAATTAGGTGTAGAATGGTGAAAATAAGACCAATTAAAAAACAAAATCTTGAAATTTTGTATAAAGAGATGTTTGATTCTGCTGTTCCCTGGCTTCACGGCAAAAATTTAGCAGAACAAATTAAAGGCAATAGTGTGTGGTTAATTGCTTGGCAAGATAAATTGCCAGTAGGACATATTCAGATAACTTTCAAAAATTCAGAAGTTAAGAAGATTAGAAAGCAAATTAAAAGATGCCCTCATTTAAGCACGCTTTATGTTAATTCTAAGTTTAGAAGGAAAGGTATAGCAAAAAAAATAATGAAATACGCTGAGAAATTAGTAAAGAAAAAAGGATACAAAAGAGTTGGTTTGTCTGTTGAAAAAGATAACAAGTTTCTAAACAATCTTTATGAAAAGTTAGGTTACAAAGATTGGAAAAAAGGGATTGTTCTTGATTCTTGGCAAGAATTACATAATAAAAAATTAAAAAGAATTAGTGAAAAGTGCAACTACTTAATTAAAAATCTAAAATGACTCCCCAAGAATTTTTAAATAAACTTAAAACAGAATTAAAAATTTCAAAAAATTCTAATTACACTATCAAAAATTATCTTAAAGCAAATAAAGAGCTCCTAGATTTTTCTAAAAAGATTCCAGAAAATATAACAGAAGATGATGTTAAGGTTTTCATGGCTGAAAAAATTGCCCACAAGGCTTCTATGAGTATAATTTTATTTTTAGCAGCAATAAAGTATAGTTATTCAAATATTTTAAAAAAAGATGTAACACAGGGCATAAAAAGACCAAAAAGAGAAAAAAAACTTCCAGATGTTTTGACAAAAAAAGAAATAAAAAAACTTTTTGAAGCACTTCCTACAAAAAAAAGCAAATTAATGGTTTCTTTAATTTATGCTTGTGGTTTTAGAGTTTCAGAGTTAGTCAATCTAAAAATATCTGATCTTGATTTTGATCAAATGATTGGATATGTTAGGCAGGCAAAAGGAAGAAAAGATAGAGTATTTAATATTCCTAAGTTTTTAGAATCAAAATTAAAAAGACAAACACAACAACAAAAGGAGTTAAAACAAGAGTTTCTTTTCACTGGCCCAAAAGGAAAACTTTCTGATAGGAATATTCAAAAAATAGTAAGAATTGCTACAAAAAAAGCAAATATTAACAAAAAAGTAAGCCCACATACACTAAGACATAGTTTTGCAACACATTTGCTAGAAAATGGAACCGATATAAGATATATACAGACACTTCTTGGGCATGCAGACTTATCTACCACCCAAATTTACACACATGTTTCAACAGAAGAATTAAAAAAAATAAAATCCCCTATTGATAATATGTAGATAATATGTAAAATGTCTAAAAAAACAACACTTTCTTTTAAGAAAAAAACTGAAGTTTTTTCTAGGGATGGATACAGGTGTAAAAAGTGCGGTTCCAGGCTGCGTTCTGATGAGCTAGAAGTACACCACATAAAGATGAGGGTTGATGGAGGGAATGATGAAATTGGCAATTTAATTACTCTTTGTTCTATATGCCATTATTTTTCTCCTGATGATGAAGTTGATTTCGAGAAATACATTGCGGAAAAGATAGATGGGAGAATTCTTGATACTTTTAGAAAATCCTCTAAATCTGTTTCAAAAAGAACAAAAAAAGGAATGCTCAATAAATCAAAAAACGGCAGTATTGTCACAAGAGCACCTTATGGATACAAAATTGTTGGTGGCAACTTGGTCGCTAACGAAAATACTTCATATATTGTTCCAGAAATTTTTGAAGATTTTTTAAACAAAAAAATTTCTTTAACAAAACTAGCAAAAAAATACGGGTTTAGTGTAAATGGATTAAAAAAAATTTTAATGAATCAGACTTATTTAGGGAAAATTAAATTTGATAAACAAACCCATAAAGGAACACACCAAGCACTAATTTCATCTACATTGTTTAATCATGTTCAAAACAAGTTGGAAGAATTAGGGATAAAGAAATAAATTTAATTTAACGCTTAGAACTTTGTCTTGCTTTTCTTGCTTTACTATCTCCTGGTTTGTATGCTTCTTTTCTTCTTACATCAGCAACCAACATATTTCGATCATACTCCATGAATGCTTCTTGTAGTTCTTTAGACTTAGAAAAATTAACTATTGCTCTTGATAGTGCAACTCTTGCAGCCTCAATCTGGCCTTTTTCTCCACCACCTTTTACACTAATTTTTACATCGAATTTTAATTCGCCAAGAATTTGTTTAGCAATTCTTAGTGGTTCCTCAATTTTTAACTTATCAAAAATTGTGAGTGTTTCATAGTTTTTTTTATTAATCATTACTTTTCCTGTTCCTTCTGTTAAAATTGCTCTAGCGATTGCTGCTTTTCTTTTTCCTGACGTGACTATTTTTTTCTCAACCATTTTATTTTGATACTTCTTCTACTTTTATGTGTTTGCCTTTAAAATGTTTTCCTGAAACAATTTTTTCTTTGTCTTCAAATTCTTTTGGGACTCCTGAATAACACAAAATTCTCTTAAATGCCCCTCTTCCTCTTCCTTGTTTGTGACTAGGAAGCATACCTCTTATTGCTCTTTTTACAATAATGTGTGGTAATTTTGATATTTTTGGCCCCTTTTGTCCACTACCAATTTTTTTCTTCATATCAAGTTGTTTTTGTTGAAAATATTTTTTATTTCCACTAATTATTATTTCTTTACAGTTTAAAACAACCACTTCTTCTCCTTTTAGTGCTGTTTTAGCTGCAAAACTAGCTAATCTTCCTAGAATTGCTCCTTTTCCATCAATTATTTTTGTCATTTTAGTAATTTAAGATTCTTCATATCTTTATTGTTTTTAATTTCGTCAAGTATATTAATACTTTTTCCACCAGCCTTTAATATTTTTTCTTTTGCTTTTTCACTAAACGCAAAAGCAACAATTTTGTGTTTGCTAGCCTCTCCTTGGCTTAAGACTTTACCTGGAATTATAACATCTTTTTTAATTTGACTAAGATTGTATTGAATTTTATTTTTTCTGGAGCTAGACAATATTCCTGCCACTTCTTGCCAAGCTTTGTGCTTTTTAGCAAGTCTTATCGTCTCAACTAGTTCTGGATTTAATTTTCTTTTAGACTGTTTTTCTATTTTTGTTTTTGATTTCATATTAAATTTTACGAGAATAAACGTTATCTGCTAACGCTTTTCACTCGCAGGTAAAAAATACAGTTTTTGGGGGTATTTAAATGTTACGCCCACGTCGATAATGCTATCCTTCTGGCTCCAAGCGAGGCGGAAATTAAAATCATCATGCGGAGTAAAGGATTCGAACCCTCGCAGGCACTAAGCCACTGGAGCCTTAATCCAGCCCGTTTGACCACTCCGGCAACTCCGCATATTTAAAATATAAATCTCCCATATAAAAAGCTTTATAAAGTGATTTTACAAAGTATTTTTGAAGACGGCCATAGTCGTTTGGAAACACCTGTTCCCATTCCGAACACAGAAGTTAAGCTTACGATGTTGGTGGTGGTAGTGGCAGACCGGCCGCAAACCCATCAAGCTGTCTTTCTTTAATTATTATAATTCTTTAAAAAGTTCGTTATCTTTATTTTAATATGAAAAAGAAACTATCAAAAACTGAAGATAAAAAAACTATTGAAGAGTTTTTCCAAGATTTAAAAGAAAAGACTCCAGAAGAAGTTAAAAAAATAAAACGCCTAGCAATGCAACACAATATTAGGCTTGGAAATAGAAAAAAACTATATTGCAAAAAATGCTATAATCCTTTTAAAGAGCCGAGCATTAGGATAAAGAATGAGATGATCACAATAACTTGTGAAAATTGTGAGCATAAAAATAGATGGAAACTAAAATGAATTTGCCTGTGATCCTTACTATCTCTTTAATTGTCTTAGTAGTAATTCTCATTTATATATCAAATCAATTAATACTCTTAAACAGACTTGACAAACTAAAAACAGGAAATATTAATATAGAAAACAACACAATTGATTTTGATTCACTAACACTAAAACAAAAAATTGCACAGATGTTTGTAATAAAAGGTGATTCTTTTAGTGAAAGATACACAAACTTAAATGTTGGAGGAATTTATTTTGATAAAGCAAATTCTCCTGAAGATTATAAGAAAAAAATAAGTGAGTGGCAACTAAATTCTAGGGTAAAATTATTTGTAAGTGCTGATTTAGAAGGGGCTTGGAGTCCTTTTTCAGAAAGTTTTGGTGAAGAATATGTTTTTCCAAAATTTTCTGAAATTAAAACAAAAGAGGAAGCATATGGGGTTGGCCTTGATCATGGGGAAACCCTAAAAAGATTAGGATTTACTTTAAATTTTGCACCTGTTGCAGAATTTTATGATAATGCATATGGGGGAAGAGTTTTTTCTGGGAAAAAAGAAGTTATTAAAGAAAAACTAATAGAATACATAAAAGGATTACAAAAAAATGTTCTCGGAACCTGTAAACATTATCCAGGAAAAGGAATGATTAAAAATACGCATTATATTAGAGATAAGCAGACTATTACAAAAGAAGATCTAGAATTATTTGAAATTTGTTTTAAATCTAATATTTCTTCAGTAATGATTGGGCACCAAATTGTTGAGGGAGAATTAAATAGTAATGGAAAACCAGCAAGTGTTTCAAAAGAAGTAATAGAATCTGTTCCTGAAGATATCTTAGTAATAAGTGATGGGTTAAAAATGGCAGGGATAAGAAGTTTTTACTCAACAAAAATAAAAATGTATGCTGATTTAATAAATTCTGGAGAAAACTTGATTCTTGACTGGCCGATGTCACCAATTACACTATACAAAGCAGTAACAGATATTGAAAAAAAAGTTAGAAGAGGGGAAATCAGTGAAGAAAAAATAAATAAGAGCGTAAGAAAAATATTAAAGGTAAAGGGATACAATATTGAGAATTAACTTTTCTTAAATTTTCCAACAAGCTCTATGTAATCTTCCTGACCTAAAAACATAGCTCTGCAACAATATCTATCAAGATCTAAATCATCTAAAACTTTTTTAGCAGGCTCACCTTTGGCTACTCTTTTTTTAAATTCTTCCCATAATTGGCCTATTGGTTTTCCACATGAAAAACATCTAACAGGAACTATCATAATATATTGGCAACAATTGTGTTTATAAAGGTTTCTTAAAATAATATTTCTATAAAATATACAAATCCTTATAAATTCGGTTTAACACGATCAAAATAAGATGAATAACACAAAATTTCTAATTTTTGCAATAATTTTCTTAATGAGCCTGTCTTTTGTTTCTCCAATAGTTGTTGATTCTGATTTTACAACACTCTATCCTGGCGAAGAGGGCAAAATCACACTAGAAATCGAAAATAATGAAAATTTTGATATTGAAGATGTCTCAATTAGGCTTATTTTAGAAGAAGTTCCATTCACTTCAGTAGGAAGCTCAGAAAAAGACGCAGATGATATAAGGGAAGATAAAGACGAAGATGTCTCTTTTACACTAAGACCCTCAACAGATATTGTGCCTGGAGACTACAATATTCCTTATGAGGTAACATTCTATGATGAAGACGATGATGAAACCCCATTAAAAAAAACTGGTTCTTTTGGAATAAGAGTTTCGGCAAGAACAGATATTGATTTTTCAGTTTATACTTCAGATAATGCAATAGTGGGCAAAAATGGAGAAATAACATTTGAAATAGTAAATAAGGGGTTAGGTGAAATAAAGTCTGTACTTGTTGAAGTGTTTCCTCAAGGTTATGATCTCCTCTCAAAAGAGAAGATCTTTATAGGAAGTGTTGATCCTGATGATACTGAAATTGCAACATTTGATGTTATTTTTAATTCTCCTACTCCTGTACTTAAAGTAGATGTAAACTATAAAGACTTTGATAATAATGAACATTCAGAACTGGTATCACTTCCTTTTAAAGTGTATACTACAGAAGAAGCCACACAATTGGGACTTATAGGACAGGGAGGAGTAGGAACATATATTATTATTGTAATTATTTTGATAATTGTCTGGATTATATATAGGCAAATTAAAAAAAGACGAAGAAGAAATAACAAAAAGAAGAATAAATCTTCTTAAAAAATGTTACTAAATAGGCAACAAAAATATTTATAAAGAAAAAGGATTTCTATAATTTCACTTATCTAAAAAGAGAGGCAGTAAATGGTTAAAAAGTGCATATATTGTAATTCAGAAGTCGCTGAAGATAGTGTTATTGATTTTTGTGAAAATTGTGGTAAGCAAGTGTGGGGTGAAAAGATGTTTAGGGCAATAGTTCAAAATATGGAAGAAGCAAGAGACAATAATGATCTTTGTGCGCCTGGAACAATTACAGATTTTTCTGAACCTGGCTCAATCAGATAGGTTTTTAAAGGATTTATTTCTACGTTATCTTATGGTAAGAAGAAAGCAAGTTAGAACTAGAGGAAAACTTCAACTTAGTAGATTTTTTCAGGAATTAAAGGCTGGAGACAGTGTTTCCGTGGTTAAAGAAAGATCCATAAACTCAAATTTTCCGACTAGACTACAAGGAAGAACAGGAGTAGTAGCAGGAAAAAGAGGAAAAGCAGTAATAGTTAAAATTAAAGATGTTGACAAAGAGAAAAAATTTTTAATAGAACCGATACATTTAAAGAAAATAAAACAGTAAAAATACAATGATAAAAAACAATTTTTCAATGAGTATGGTTGAAGCAACTGATTACTTGAAAGGCTCAAAAGACGAAGGAAAAGAGATGAAAGGATTTATTAAAAAATTTGTTAAAATTAAACCTGCAAAAGCCAAAGAATTAAGAAAAAAACTAATTTCACTAGAAATGATCAAACTTGATGAAAACAATATAAGTAAAATAATTGATATGTTGCCTGAAAATGCTGAAGAAGTAAATAAAATATTTGTTGGAATGAGTTTAGATGAAGAAGAAACAAAAAAAGTTTTAGATATAGTTAAGGAGTTTAAATGATTAAAAATGGCAAAAGAAGAATATGCAATTATACTCGAATACCTGCCGAACGGTTATCCTCTAGAAAGAAAAATGATGCCTATAGCTCAAGCCATAGGAAAAGAAAATCTAACCCTCTTAGAATTAGTTCCTAGAAGAGGAATAAATTTAAAAATAGGCCAAGAAGTATATATTGGTGAAGGAAAAAGGCCAGATATTTACTATATTTTTGGCAGATTAAGAAGAGAAAAATTGACTGAAGCTGCAAAAGCCCAGCTTGAAGAATTTATAGGAAAGCTTGTGGAACAAAGAGAAAAGAAGTTTGTTGATTTTTTCAACAAAGCTGAAGCAATTAATAAAAGAATACACCAGATAGAACTTCTACCTGGCTTGGGAAAAAAACATATGCAAGAAATAATTAAACAAAGACAGGATCAATTATTTGAATCATTCGAAGATTTGCGTAAAAGGGTGCAGAATTTGCCAGACCCAAGAAAAGCAATTGAAAGAAGGATTCTTAAAGAATTAACTGAAATTGAAAGATACAACTTATTCTTAGGATAAAATGGAAGATAAAAATAAAAAAACAGATAAATCAAGTGAAGACCGGATTGTAAGAATTTTATCTAAAGATATTGAAGGTAAAATGACTGTGTACTCTGGACTAGCAAAAGTAAAAGGAATCTCTTGGGCACTATCAAATGCTATTTGCAAAAAAATAGGTTTTCCTAAAACAAAAAAAATTGGAACACTAACTGAAGCTGAAATAAGCAAAATTACAGAATTTGTAAAAAACCCTGATCTTCCAAACCATTTAGTAAATAGGCAGAAAGATCTTGAAACAGGCAAAGATAAACACCTAATAGGAAGCGATTTAGAGTTAAGAAAAGATTTTGATATTAAAAGACTTAAAAAAATTAAGAGTTACAGGGGCTTTAGGCATGCATCAAAGCTTCCTCTAAGAGGACAGAGAACAAAAGGACATTTTAGACCAAATAAAATGAAAGGCGGGGGAATAAAAAAGAAGAATAAGTAAAAATGAAACGTAAACACAAAAGATACTCAAAACCAAAAAGACCTTTTGATAAGGTTAGAATTGATGAAGAAACAAAAATAAAAAAGGAGTTTGGGCTAAAAAATAAAAAAGAGATTTGGAAAGCAGATTCAAAAATAAAATCTTTTAGAGAAAAAGCTAAAAAACTAATTGGTGCTGATGAAAAAAGCCAACACCTTCTTTTTGAAAGATTAAAAAAAATAGGTCTTAATGTAGGATCTATTGCTGATGTTTTGTCTTTAGATAAAAGAGACTATCTTCAAAGAAGACTTCAAACAATAGTGGCAAAAAAAAGAATTGCGCCTTCAGCAAAAGCGGCAAGACAGTATATCTCTCACAAAAAAATACTTGTTAATGGAAAAGTTGTCAATAGTCCTTCATACATTGTTGCAGTCGAATTAGAAAATAAAATTGAAAAGAAAAAATTAAAACCAAAGATAAAAAAACAACCAGTAACAAAAGACAAAATAGCAGAAAATAAACCAGAGGAAAATACAAATGAGTGAAAACACAGAGAATATAGAAAAAAACAAAGCTGGAATAAAAGAACCAAAAACTACTGAAAAAGAAAAAAAAGTTGAGAAAGTTGAATCTAAAAAGAAAAAAGATAGAGATATTGAAGCAGTAATTAATATTTACACTTCATTTAACAACACAATTGTTCATGTAACTGACATGAGTGGCAAAACAATAACAAAAGTTACTGGAGGAATTATTACAAAACATGACAGACTGAAAGCTAATCCAACAATTGCTATGTTTATTGCTAAAAGAGTAGCAGAGAACATTAAAGACATGGGTGTAAAGTCCCTTTATGTAAGAATTAGAGCAAAGACAAGAAATCCTGCCCCAGGTCCAGGAGCACATGCAATAATTAAGAGTTTATCAAGAGAAGGGTTTAAAATACTTAACATTCTTGATACAACCAGAATTCCAAGAGGCGGACCTAAAAAAAAGGGTGGAAGAAGAGGAAGAAGGGTTTAAAAACCTAAAATTTGATAAAATAATAGACAAAAATGAAAATAGTAGAAAAAAAAGATAATAAACTTGTGTTCAGAGCAGAAATGTCTGAGAGCTTAGCTAATTCAATAAGAAGGTATACTTTTGAAGTACCTGTTGTTGCAATTGACGAAGCTGAAATATCAAAAAATGACTCTGCATTGTATGATGAGACAATAGCGCATAGATTAGGACTAATTCCACTTGTCATGCCAAAAGCTGTGGCAAAAAGTAGAGAATTTAATATTAAACTAAACAGTAAAAAAGAAGGTTTTGTTTTTAGTGAAGAGTTAATTGGAGACTTAAAGCCAGCATTTAATAAAATTCCTATTACTGCTTTAGATAATGGGCAAGAGATCTCACTAAAAGCTACTGCAAGATTGGGTAAGGGTAAGGAACACTCAAAATTTACACCAGGCCTTATGATTTATAGAGATATTGTTTATATAAAAACAGAGAAAAACTGTCCAAAAGAAGTAACTGAAGTTTGTCCAAAAAATCTAATAGTAGAAGATAACGGAAAAATAAAAGTAACTGATTCTCTAGCCTGTGATGCTTGTGGAATCTGTGTTGATACTGCAACAAAACACGATAAAGATTGTATAAAGATCGAACCAACAAATGAGTTACTAATAACTATTGAAAGTTTTGGCCAGATTAGTCCTGAAGATGTCTTTATTAAATCAATTGAAGAACTAAAAAGTGATTTGGTGGAAGTTAGCAAAAAAATTTAATTCTAAACATTTTTATATTGTTAATTAATTCTAAAAGTAATCTCTTAGAGTTGCCGGACCCAGATAAATCTGGTCTTCGTCAACATCAAAGAAATATGCGGAGTTGCCGGAGTGGTCAAACGGGACAGACTCAAGATCTGTTGGCTTAGTGCCTACGAAGGTTCGAATCCTTTACTCCGCACTTTTTCACAATGTGAAAAAGTGTCTCAATGAGGAATTTATTTTGAATTCCGCATACTTGCCTGCCCAGATAGCTCAGCTGGATAGAGCGTCTCCCTCCTACGATGAGCGTTTTATTTCCTGTCTAGGAAATTGCGAGGAGTCGGTGTAAGGAGAAAGTCGCAGGTTCAAATCCTGCTCTGGGCGTTTTTTCTTTATCGAAAACCTTTAAAACACTCTATTAATTCTATTCTGATATGCGTGGGTAGTTCAGTGGTTAGAATCTTTGGCTTCCAACCAAATGACCCGGGTTCGAATCCCGGCCTGCGCATATTTTACAATATTACACTATGGAAGACAAAATTCTTGTAGCTTCTCCTACATATGAAGGAATGAGTTACTGTGATGAAGAGTTTTTAGATGCTATAAAAGACCTAGATTATCCCAAGTTTGATATTTTAATAGTAGATAATTCTGGATCTGTTGTTTATTTTAATAAATTAAAAAAAATTAGTGGGATAAAAGTTATTAGAGATAATACTGGTGAAGAAAAAAATATTAAACGCCTTATTTCAAGTAGGAATAAAATACTAAAATATTCTGTGGATAATAATTACGCCCATTTGCTTATGCTAGACTCAGATGTAATTATTCCAAAAAACACTCTTATTAAACTTCTTAGGCAAAATAAAGATATTGTTACAGGACTCTATTTTAATTTTTTTAATTCTAATAAGATGATAAAGTGTCTACCTGTATGTTGGAAAATACCTACACAACAAGAATTTGATTCTTTTAAGAAAAAATTAACTTTTCCAGATTCAGTTAAATCTCGAAATGATCTAAAAAGACATTTGACAAAACAGGAAATTGAAAGTGGAAAGCTCCAAGAAGTATTTAATCCTTCTGCAGGTTGTATGCTTCTTTCTAGAAATGCATTTAGTCAGCTTAAATATGGGCAAATAAATGAAGAACATCCCCTCCAAACACCTAATGATGATCTTTATTTTTTTAATATGGCACGAGAAAAAGGATTTAGAATATTTTGTCTTCCATCAATTATATGTAGGCACCTTGTAATGAATAAGTATTCTAAGGATGAGAATGGCAATCTTATTTATAATGGCCTTCTACAATAAGGGCAAGAATTAAAAACTCTTAATTTTATGTTTTTGAATAATATGGAAGAAAATAAAGAATTTAAGAAAAACTGGCATGATAAGTATTATAGGAAATTATTATTAATTCCTTTAGTTCTCTTAGTTGCTTCTTTAATTTATCTTGGTTCATATTACAATAATACCGGAGACTTTTTTGCTAAAGACATATCCCTTACTGGAGGAACTAGTGTAACAATTTATGATTCAATAGACGCAATAAAACTTGAAACAGATCTTGCAAATAAATTAGAGGATATAAACACAAGAGAGATTTTTGATGTTATCACTCAAGAACAAAAAGCAGTCATAATTGAGACAAAATCAGACGGAGATCTAACAAGACAAGTCCTACAAGATTATTTAGGTTACGAGCTAGCTGAGGAAAATAGTAGTTTTGAGTTTACAGGTTCAGCATTAAGTGAGAGTTTTTATCACCAGCTAATAATTGCACTAATTGTTGCGTTTGTTTTTATGGGCCTTGTTGTCTTGATTATCTTCAGGACCACTATTCCTTCATCAGCAGTAATAATTTCAGCACTAGCAGATATTATTATGACCCTTGCTTTGGTAAACATTTTAGGAATTAAAATGTCAACTGCAGGAATTGTTGCACTACTTATGCTTATTGGTTACTCTGTAGATACAGATATTTTGTTAACTAATAGAGTATTAAAAAGAGATGAAGGCAGTTTAAACAAAAGAATTTATGGCGCATTTAAAACCGGAACAACAATGACTCTAACATCTCTTTTGGCTCTGGCTTTAGCATTAATCATAATTAGTTCTTTTTCAATTGTCCTTAGTCAAATTTTTACAATACTAGTTATTGGGTTGGGTTTTGATCTACTAAACACATGGATTACAAATGTTTCAATAATTAAATGGTATGCAGAGAAGAGGCAAATATGAAATTAAATTTAACTTGGAAAATATGGTTGCTGATCATTGTATTAGTTCTCTCATTAATATCAATCTTTGGTGTTGGTTCTTTTGAAAAAGGAGTTTTAATAACAAGCATTGATACAAACTCTACAGGATTTGAACAAGGATTAAAGAAAGGACAAGTTATATCTGAAATAGATGGCAAAATTATTACAAATATCCAAGATTTTTCTAACGCTTTTCAAGATAAATTTTTAATAAACCAGAGCGAAAAAACAACTCTTGTAGTAGACGGAGAGGAAATAATTCTTTTTACAAATACTCCGCCAAAAATTACTGTTTCTGAAATTCCAACAAACAATCTAAAACTAGGACTTGATTTGGCAGGCGGTTCTCGTGCAATTGTTCAGGCAGAAGGGACTACTTTATCTAACTCTGAAATTCAAGATTTAGTTGATGTTGTTAGGAATAGACTTAATGTTTTTGGTATTGCAGATATGAATGTTGTTCCTGTAACTGATCTAAGTGGAAATAATTTTATGCTAATTGAAATTGCTGGAGCAACACCAAAGGATTTGCAGGAATTAATTTCAAAACAAGGAAAGTTTGAAGCAAAAATAGCTAATCAAACTGTATTTATAGGTGGAGAACAAGATATAACCTCTGTGTGCAGGAATGATGCAACATGTGCAGGACTTGAAAATTGTTTTGAAGCCCAAGATGGAACACATTTTTGCAATTTTAGGTTCTCAATATATTTAAGTGAGGCTGCAGCGCAAAGACACGCAGATTTTACTTCAAACTTATCGGTTGATTCAACCCCTCAAGGAAATTATTTATCTGAAAAACTTGAATTATATCTTGATGATAATCTAGTAGATACACTTCTTATTAGTGAGGGATTAAAAGGCAGAGTAACAACACAAATTGCAATTTCTGGTTCAGCATCAGGAACAACAAGAGATGAGGCTATTACAAAAGCTGAAGAAGAAATGCATAAACTTCAAACAATTCTTATAACAGGAAGTCTCCCTTATAAATTAGAAATAATAAAACTTGATTCAATTTCTCCTGTTTTAGGTAAAGATTTCATAAATTCAATATTCTTGGCTGGAGCTGTAGCTTTATTAGCTGTAGCAATTATTGTGTTTCTTAGATATAAGAAGTTTAAATCTTCTTTAGCACTTCTTCTTACAAGCATATCTGAAATTGTAATTATTTTGGGTGTTGCAGCACTAATTGAGTGGAATTTGGATTTGCCAAGCATTGCAGGGATATTGGTAACAATTGGCACAGGAATTGATCAGCAAATTATTATTTTAGATGAAGCAAGGCATTCTAGATTTTTAAGTCTTAAACAAAGATTAAAGAGGGCATTTGGAATAATTATTGGAGCATATTTTACAGCAGTTGTTGCAATGATTCCTCTTGTATGGAATCCTTTTACTGGAGGAGCAGTAGGAGCAGGATTACTTAAAGGATTTGCAATAACAACAATAATAGGAATAAGCATAGGAGTTTTAATAACAAGACCTGCATTTACAGATATTGTAAGAAAAATGGAGGAGTAACAAAGCTCATATGAATCCTCTGACACACTTTTTAGTAGGATTATTAATTTCAGTTTTTATATTTATTACACTTCCTTTTGTAGGAATTATTGAAGCAAGCATATTTCTTCTTGCAAGTTTTTTAATAGATTTTGATCATTACCTATATTTTGTTTTTGTAGAGAAAAAAACAAGACTGAAAAAAGCTTACAAATGGTTTTTAATTAAAAAAGAAAAGTATTTTTCTCTTCCAAGAAAAGAAAGAAAAAAACATTACCAATCTATCTGCTTATTTCATGGAATAGAACCGCTAGTTTTTATTTTTATTTTAGGGCATTTTGTTCATTATTATTTTTATTTTGTTTTAGCAGGAATGTTTATTCATCTTTTATTAGACATTTTAGAAGATGTAGTCATTTACAACTCCTGTTCCCTTAAATATTCTATAATTTATACTTATCTTAAAACAAGAAAGCTAAAAATTATTCAGGCATAGAAATTATATACTTCTACTTGTTAGGGTTTTTAAACTATATTTTTTTATAATTTTAATGGATAACCCTTTGTCATTTTTTAAAGAAGAAAGAGTTGAATTTAAAAATATTTTTCAGCGATTTAAAAGAGCAGATTTTAGAGGCAATAGTGGCGCAGCAATTAAAAATTCAACATATCAGTTAGCACTAAATTTGGTTATGAAGTTTGGTTCTTTATTTTTTACTATTATTATTACTCGGATGTTATTGCCAGAAAAATTTGGATTATACACTCTTGCACTATCAACAATAGTTTTTTTTTCAGCATTTTCTGATTTAGGAATAAAGTCAGCAGTAATCACATTTATTTCAAAAAAATTATCAGAAAAAAACAAGGCTAAAGCTAAAGATTATTTTTCAAAACTACTAAAGTGGAAGTTTTTATTGCTTATACTAATTGCAGCAATTTTAATTGCATCAAGTTATTTTATTGCAAATTATTATTATAACAAACCAATTTTTTACACTCTTTTAATTGGAGGGTTGTATGTTTTTGCATTTGGTTTTGTAAGTTTTATGGAGCAGACTTTTAAAGCAACAAATGATTTCAAACGCCCTTTAATAAAAGAATTTATCTTTCAGGCATTAAGGTTTATTCTAGTTCCTATAGCAATTTTGTTGATGGTTAATAATAATTACACTCCAGAAATGATTGTTTTTGGTGTTTTACTAACAATAATTGCTTGTTATACTCTAACCTTGCTATATCTTTTAGTGTCTGCAAAAAAGAAACTATACTTTTTAAAAGAAAAAGGGAGATCTTTAAATAAAAATGAAATTAAAGAGTTAAGTAAGTTTACTATTCCTCTAGCTGCAACCTCTCTTTCAGGAGTATTTTTTGGTTATATTGATATCTTTATGCTTGGCCGTTTTGTTGAAGAGAGCTTTATAGCTTTTTATAGTGCTGCTTTTAGTCTTGCAGGATCATTGGCAGTAATAATTGGCTTTACAGCAATTGCTTTATTCCCTGTATTTGCAAGAATGAAAGGAAAAGCTTTAGAAAAAATATTCGAAAGGACAAGACTATTTACATTTATTATATCTTTTTTGGGTGCGGCTTTTGTATTCTTTTTTGCACCACAAGTAATTCATATTGTATTTGGAGTCGAGTATGCACCTTCATCAACATTTTTGAGATACTTATCTATTTTAGTACTTATCCTGCCCACAATTTCACTTTACTTCAACTATTTTATCTCACAGAAAAAAACAAAGATTGTTGCAAAGCTTCTTATAGGGAGCACAATAATTAATATTATTTTAAACTATCTTTTTATTAAATATGGTTTAACTTTTGGCATGTTTGAAGCAGTAATAGGAGTATGTCTTGCAACAATTATTAGTAAATGTTTATATTTTGCAGGTTTAATCTTTTTTCATAAAAAATGGAAATAGGTTTTTTATTCTAATTTTTGCAAGAGGCGGACGCCTGAGAGGAAAATCACAGATAAAATTGATTTCATTAAGAATTAAATATAGCCCTATATTTTTTTGCACCTCTTTTGGAAAGAGTTTAAGATAATTACAAAATTCTTTATTATTTAACAAATCTTCTACTCCCCTAAAAAAATTAACAAGGTCGTCAATAATTAATCCTTTTCTAGGGTTCCAATCAGTTAACACAATTAGTTTATCTCTTTTTAACACTTGTTCTTTTGATAAATCTCCGTGCAAAAAAGTAGTCATTAAATCTAATTTTATATTTTCTTTTTTAATTTTGTCTAGGGTTTTTGTAAAGAAATCATCTTTTATAGGGCTTTTTTTAAGTCTTTTTTTAAGATAATTTATAAATGAATTTACTGAAATTTTTTTTATGCCTTCATCAAAATAAAATTTTATTAATTTTTTAAATATTGGTACATATGTATTTAGATTATAATCTTCTAATAGCTCTTCTTTTGAATAAAAAAGAATTTTATTTATTGTGTTTATTTTTGGAGCAAAATTTTTTTTACCCAATTTTCTTTGATATTCTTTAGATTTGATGAATTTTTTGTTTTCATTTTTGTATTTTGGAAAAGAAATAACCTCTTTATTTAAAAAATTAAATATTTTTATTTGTCCTCCGACAAAAATTAATTGCCCATGACCAGAGTTCAATTTTATTTTTTTTAGAAATGGCTGTGCTAATCCGAATTTTATTAGATAGTAAAGAATCATTTTTAAAGGAGATTTAAATTTAAATTTCATGAATTTAATTGCTTTCTTATCGCTCTTTATAAAATAAATTTCTCTTCCGTGTTTTTTATGTGTAAGAATGCAGAACTCTTCTTTTTGCTGATTCTTCAAATCTAACTTTTTAATTTTTTCATAGACATTATTTTCAAACATTTTTAATAGAAACCCTTTTTATGTTTTTTTAACTTCAAAATAAATCATATGAAAAAGATTGTATGGCAAGCTTTTTCTAAATTTATTTACAACATTTGCTATTGAGTAAAGACTATCATTTTTTATTGGAAAATCGGATAATTTTTCTATTTTACAATTGTGTTTAGAAAGAAATTTTTTTACTTCAGGAACTTTTAATTTGTAGAGGCCACCAATTTTTTTCATGTTTAGAATGTCTTTTGTTTTTTCCCAAATAAAGTCTTTATTCAAAATATCAAAAATTATATGTCCTCCACTTTTTGTTACCCGTAGCATTTCTTTAAGAATCTTTTTTTGTGTTTTTTCTGGAAGATGCCATAATAGATGATAAGTATAAACAACATCAAAATAATTATCTTTGTAAGGTATTTTTGTTGCATCAGCAATCTTTAAGTTAGTTTTGAATTTAATCTTTTTTGCTTTTTTATTAAGTTCGTTAATCATAGTTTTAGATGTGTCTAACCCATAATACTTAGAAAGAGGACGAACCTTTGCAACAGTTTCAAGCATTCTGCCAGTACCACAAGCAACATCAAGAATTTTTATTTTTGCATTGTGTTTTTTCAAAGTTTTTTTTAAAAATGATATCTCTATTTGATGTTTATATCTCTGATACTCATATCTCCATCTCATAGAATCAAACTCTTTTACTGTTCCTTTTTCTTGATATGTTTGAATTATTGTTTTTTCCTGATCCATATTTATAATCTCTTTAGAGTGTTTATAATTCTTTTTGAAGTGATTCTTTAAAAAAATTCACGAGTTTTTTTACATGAATCTCCCAAGAAAATTTTTCTTCTATAATTTTTCTATAATCTTTCTTTTTTACTTTTTTTAGTGCGTCTTCAATGTTTTTATAATTTTCAATTTTATCTATTGGTAATCTGCACCCAATTCCTGCATTACTTCCAATGATTTTTGGAACACCACAAGCCATTGCCTCTAACCAACATAGATTAAATCCTGTGTGTTTTGGAGGAAGACTAACAAAAGTTTCTATTTTATTGTAAAATTTAGGCATTTCTTTTTGTGGCACTCCCCATATATTAAAGAATTTTTTTCCTGCTTTTTTTGTTGCAGATTTTAGTGCACTAATATGCCAGACTTCTGTAGGCATATTAACCATGCCGACACTATTTTTTATTCTTTTTATTTTTTTAATTGGTTTGAATTTCTCTAAATTTACTCCATTAAATATTTGTTTAGATAAAGGAAAGGCTTTTTTTACAGGATCTCCATAAGAAATCAAATTTTTTCCTAATAGTTTGCCCACTATCTTTTGTAAAAGACTTGCTTTTCCTACTTGTATTCCCCCAAAACCACAAAAATGTTTTTTTCTAAAAATAGGTATAGGAAAGAAAAAAGGAAGAGCAAGGCTCCAATCTTGTGTATATAAGATATCATATTTTTCTTTTTTCATCATATCAGTAACTTTTTTTCTTAGTACACTAACAGAACCCCATACTGAAAATTTTTTTAAATCATCTTCACGAGAAATAACATCAACATGATGTCCCTGCTTTTTTAATTCATTACTAACTTCAAGAACATAGGTTCCGATTCCTCCTTTCCAACGTTTAAGGAGTATAAGAATTTTCATCTGAGTTTATTTCCAAGTAATCTTTGGAATAATAGACTCTTTATTTACTCTATGTATATATGGCTTTAAGTCATCAAACATCTTTTCTATTTCTTTTCTAAAATCAGAGGCTATTAATCCTAGTTTGGTTAATTTAGTGGTTTCAGCGTTATAATAATGTTTTTCGTTTTCAATTCTTGGGTTTTTTATTTTTTTAATAGATGAATTATACCCCTTTTTCTTTCCAATTTGTTTAACCATGTCTGCAAGCTGTGTAACAGTTCTGTGTTGTTCTACAAGCTGATTAAAAACCCTATACTCTCCTTCTTTTGGAGGATTATTTATGTATAATTCAAAACATTTTAAAGAGTCTTTAATATTTAAGAATCCTCTAATTTGGCCTCCTTTTCCGAATGGTGTCATAGGTATTCCACACATTGACTGCACAACAAATCTATTAATTGCAGTTCCAAAAACTCCATCATAGTCAAATCTTCCTGCAAGTCTTGAATCTTTTTGGCTCTCTTCTGTTGTTACCCCATATACCACTCCTTGCATCATGTCTGTTGCTCTTAGTCCCCAAATTTTGCAAGCAAAATTTGTATGTTGGCTTTCAGTAACTTTAGCCCAATGATAAAAACTTCCTGCTTGTCTTGGAAACGGAACCCAATCTTTTCTTCCCTTATATTTTAATTCAAAAAAACCTTTAGGAATATCTACATTTGGAGTCCCATACTCTCCCATTGTGCCCATCTTAATTAAATGTGCTTTAGGGCAAATCTCTCTCATTATCCATAATAGATTAAGGTTTCCTATAACATTATTTTTAATTGTCCATGCCGCATAGCCTAAATTTTTCATTGAGTATGGTGCTGAAGGCATTTGCGCAAGATTAATTATGATTGTTGGTCTAATTTTTTTTATGGCTTTTCTTAGAAGGTGGCTGTTGGTTATATCAAATGCAAAAAATCTTAAATTATTTTTTTTAAAAACTTCCTTATAGGCTTCAATTCTTGTTTTCATTGAAGCAATAGGAATAAGGCTGTCTCCTTTAACTTTGTTAACTAATTTTCTTCTAGAATAATTATCTATTCCTACAACAAGACCCTGATTTTTTCTTCCAAGATACATCATTAAATTCCATCCAATGTATCCATCAGCACCTAAAATAAGAACAGTTTCTTTCATTTGAATTTTCTTTTCCCACCCATTATTTAAAATTAAATCGATTTTATTTTTAAAGATTTATGTAGTTGAAATTGGTATTTTTTCCTTAATTCTTTAAAAAGAGTGAATTTATTTCATATTTTCTTCTTTTTTAACTTGTTTTAAATCACTCTCAACCATTACCTTAACAAGTTCTTGAAAATTTGTCTTTGGGATCCATTTTAATTTTTCTCTTGCTTTTGAATAGTCTCCTTTTAATATATCTACTTCTGCAGGCCTATAGTACTTCGGATTTATTTTAACCACTATTTTTCCATCAACCTTGCCAACTTCTTCAAGTCCTTGGCCTTCCCAAACAATATTCATATCTAGGACTCTAAATGCTACCTCTAAAAACTCTCTTATTGTGTGTGTTTCTCCCGTAGCAATAACAAAATCTTCTGGTTTCTCTTGTTGAAGCATCATCCACATAGCCTCAACGTAATCTTCAGCATAGCCCCAATCTCTTTTCGCATCCAAATTTCCTATCTCTAAATAATCTTGTAGCCCTAGTTTTATTTTTGCAGTAGCGTAAGTGATTTTTCTTGTTACAAATTCTTTTCCTCTTCTTGGAGATTCGTGATTAAATAAAATACCATTGCATGTAAAAATGTCAAAACTTTCTTTGTAGTTTCTCGTTATCCAATATGCATAAACCTTCGCAACACCGTACGGGCTTCTTGGATGAAAAGGAGTTCTTTCATTTTGTGGAGATTCTTCTACTTGGCCAAACATTTCACTTGTTGACGCTTGATAATACTTAATGTTTTTATTAACTATTTTTATTGCTTCAAGTATTCTTGCAGCTCCAAGGCCAGTCATATTAGCAGTTGCAATTGGTTGGGTCCAAGAAGCAGGAACAAACGATTGCGATGCTAGATTATAAACTTCATCAGGGTATATCTCTCTAATAAGTCTTAAAATGGATTCTCCGTCTGTGAGATCGCCCTCAACAAGTTTAACGTTTTTTAGTTTTTCATCAATCCTTTCGCTAATATGTAGGCTGGATCTTCTGTACATTCCATAAACATCATAACCTTTTTTTAACAGAAATTTTGCTAAGTAATATCCATCTTGGCCTGTAATTCCTGTTACCAAAGCTTTTTTCATTATTCGAGTTAAGAAGTATGTCTTTTTAAAGATAATTAAGGTAAAATATATTTTTTTGATATTTCAATAAACACGATATATTTTTAAAAAGGGCCTGCTCTTGTAAATTTTATGAGAATTGCAATGGTTTACCCAGATCCAAAATCTGAAAAAGGTATTTCGGCTTATTCAGAGAATCTTATAGAGAATATAAAAAAACAAAAAACAAATATTTTGGGAATTTCTTTTATTGCAGGAAATCCTTTTTCTTTGTTTAAAAAATTAAAAACTCTTTTAAAATATGATATTATTCATATTCAACACGAGTATAATATGCTTGGATGGTTTGGCCTCCCGTATTTCTTTTTTCTTGGTTTTCTTTGTTTTATTAAGAAAAAAAAATTAATTGTCACAATGCACACAATCCTTTCTCAAAAAGAAAGATTTAGATCCGGTAAATTTAAAACATTTTTAAGAAAATTATTATACCATTTGCAGAATAGGTGGATTAATTTAACATCAAAAAAAATTGTAGTACATGCTAAATTTTTTAGAGAAATTTTGATAAAAGAGTACTCTGTTCCTAAAGAGAAAATTGTTGTTCTTCCTCATGCTATTATTGAAAATATAAAAACAGTTAGTAAAAAAAGAGCAAGAAAAGAATTAAATCTTTCTGGAAATGTTTATTTGTTAATTGGTGTAATGGGACCATTACATGGACACGATATAATAATAAAACAAGCAGATAAAATAGGAAAGACTGTTTTGGTTGCTACAAACCCCATTTCAGTTAATGATCGGAATTTGTCTAGAACAAAGAATTTTTTAGATTATAATAAGCAAATAGTTAAGGAAAATAATTTTCAAAATTTTGTTAGATTTGATTTAGGAGAGATACCTTATAAAAAATGGTGGAAATATTTTGCTGCATCAGATTTAATTCTCCTACCCTATAGAGGAGGAATAGGAAGCGGGATATTTGCTGATGCTATGGCTATGAAAAAACCAGTTGTTGCGAGTAATGCCCAATATTTCAAAGAATTTGCAAAAAATTATGGATGTTTGGTTTTGGCAAAAAATGACAAGGATTTCCCAAGAGCAATAAAAAGCGCAATGAAAAGTAAAAACTATCTTGAAATGCAAAAAGAATGTTCTAGGTTTTTTAATGAAAATGGACTTACACCTATTTCTAAAAAGTATCAGGATCTTTATTTATCTTTAATTAATTCAAGATAAGTGAAGGTTTTTTTCCCTTTAATTAGGTTCAGAACCTCTTCAAAGAGCCTAAGTCCTTTTATTCCCTCAAAATCAGAATGAAAATATATGTTTACATATTTTTTGTTTAGTTCTTTTTTATATATCTTAATTATCTTTTCTTTTTTATGCCCCCCACTAATTAATTCTTCTATATTTTTACTAAAGGAGACAGGAATAATAAAGAAACCGTCTTTCTTTTTAATTGTTTTAGCAGTATCACTTACTGCAATATATTGAAAGTTAGCCTCTTTTAGTAATTCAATAACTTTTTGATTATACTTCCATGTTGGTGGGGCAAATCCTTTTGGAGATTTATTAAAAATGTTTTCATAAGCTCTTTTCATTAAAAAAATCTCTTTTTTATGATTTAACTTTTCAAAGTTTTTTGACCAAAGTAGATGGCTCCAACAATGTGGCTCAACCTCGTGACCCTGTTTTTCTATTTCAATAAGCAATTTTTTATAATTCTGTCCCAATTTTCTATTTAAAAGAATCATACTAGCTTGCTCAATTTTTGTGTATCTTTTTTCTACCTTTAAATTTTTTTGAGAATTCTTATGATTTCTCCTATACTTAAGTAATTGAAAAATATTTGCTTCTTTTCCCATGTTTATAAAAAATGTGGTTTTAATTTTGTATTTTTTTAATAGTTTCAGAATTCTTGGAACACCTTTTACTAATCCATAGTACCCATCAACATGAATTGAGATTGCTATTGTTTGTTTTTTTCTAGACATTTTTCAATACTGCTACACCTACACAATAGTTTTGTGTGTGTGATAGTGAAACTGAAATATTTTTTCTTTTTTCCCCTTTAATTAATACATATGGTTTTCCAGATTTTGTATTTAAGACTTCAATTTCTTTGTAATTAATTTTTTTATCAAAAATCTTTATTACTGCCTCTTTTACACAAAATTTTGCACAAAAAGCAGATTTATAATCTTTTCTTCTTATACAGTAATCAATTTCTTTTTTTGTGAAAATCCTTTTATAAAAATGAATATTTCCTTTAAAGCTCTTAAAAGCCTTATTTTCCTGAATGTCTACTCCGACCTCCATAAACTTAATAAATAGATGGAATTTAAATAATTTTATTAAATGGAAGCAATACTTCATATTACTGAGGAAATAATTGATACTTTTGCTGAATTTAGTGGAGACAAGAATCCTATTCATGTAGACGAAAAATTTGCAAGCAGAACCCCTTTTAAAAAAAGAATAGCGCACGGAACAATTATTCTTGCAAAAATATCCAAACTACTCACTGATAAAATGGGACAGGGGAATATTCTTCTCTCAGAAGAAATTAAATTTCTTAAACCCACATATATTGGAGATATACTCAAAATTAAGGTAATTGAAATAACTCCTCTTGAAAATTCAGTTAAAAAATTAGATATTGTCACATTAAATCAAAAAGGAGAAAAAGTCTTGGACTGCATTGCAACTTGTAGAAAAGTGCCTGTATTAAATGAGCGAAAATAAAATGGGAAATATAGAAAAACTAGAATCTTTGGTGATTGATTTATTAAAATGTTCAAAGAACGATTTGAAAGATGAAAACGGACCAGAACAAATTCCTAATTGGGATTCTATAACACATATGGAGCTTGTATCAAAAATAGAAGAGGAATTTAATATTCAATTCGAGGTTGATGAAATAAATGGAATTGAAAATTTCGGTTTACTGAAAAAGATATTGATTCAAAAAGGAGTAAAATTATGAGCAATGCTACAAAATGGTTATTTGAAAAAGTTGAAAAGGGCGAACAAACCGCAATAAAATTAAATGAACAAAAATTTAATTATAAAGAAATTTATGCTAAAATAATACACCTTATAAAAAAATTAAATGAATCTCTAGGAAAGGATAATAATATTCTCTTAATTTCTGATAACTCTTTGTTTTTTGTTATAAGTTACTTATCTATAATTGGCAGTGGAAATGTTTGTGTTCCCTTAAGATATGAAAGAGATATGGATATTAAAAAAATAAAAGAGGAGTTAAAATCAAAACATATTTTCATACAAGAGAAATTCAAAAAATTAATCAAACTAACCTCTTTTAGTGAAATTTATTCTGAAGAAATACTTGATTGCGAAGAATTTAAAGAATCTTTTGAACTTGAAGATTTTTCAGATGATAAAACAGCTTCAATAATGTATACTTCAGGAACTTCCGGAAAAGCAAAAGGAGTAATGATCTCACATATAAATATTATCTCTAATACGCAATCAATTATAGAATCATTGTTTTTAACAGATAAAGATAAGATAATGGTTGTTTTACCATTTTATTATTGTTTTGGTGTAAGTTTATTACACACCCATCTTAGAGTTGGAGCACAGATGGTTTTTAATAATAATTTTTTTCTTCCAGAAAAAATTGTTGAAGGTCTAATAAAAGAAGAATGCACAGGAATTGCAGGAGTGCCCACAACATTTCAGTTATTAATAAGAAAATCAACTTTATTAGAAAAAAAATTCCCAAAAATTAGATGTGTACAGCAAGCAGGTGGAAAACTTCCAAACCAAGATATTAAAAAATTAATAGAGGTTTTTGGACAAGAAAATGTATACATAATGTATGGCCAAACAGAAGCAACAGCAAGACTTTCTGTTCTTGATCCAAAAAAATTAGACAAAAAGTTAGGATCTATTGGCAGGGGACTACCCGGAACTATCCTAAAAGTCTTAGACTCTAGTCTAAATCCCATTAAAAAAGAAGAGGTAGGTGAAATTTATGCTTCTGGAAAAAATATAATGAAGGGGTATTATAATGATCCGGAGGAAACAAATAAAAAAATTGTTAAGGGGATGTTAAGAACAGGAGATATAGCAACAATAGATAGTGAAGGATATATTTATGTTTTAGAAAGAAAAGAGAATTTTATTAAATCTAGAGGATTTAGAATAAGCAGTAAAAAAATAGAAGAAGCAATCTATAAATTACTAGGAGTTTCCGATGTCGCTGTTTTTGGCGTAGACGATAATTTACTAGGTGAGAGAATTATAGCATATATCTCTCCAACTGAAACTTTAAAAAACAAAGATGTATTGGATTATTGTAGCAAAAATCTAAGAAACTACGAAGTTCCGTCTGAAATTATTTTTGCTCAAAGCCTCCCTAAGAATAGTTCACTAAAAACTGACTATTCTAAATTAAAATTAGATTACCTTAAATTGAAGAAAACATAAAAATGTTTAACCAATTTATTAATAAAATTCCAGAAACTCATTTTGGACTTAGAAGCACAAGCATTCTTAAAGAAAATGTTTCAGAAAAAATTTTACTAATCTACTCAAAAAGACTAGAAGATAATGAAAGTCTAGCCAAGATTAAAGAACTATTAAGTGAAAACCAAATAGAAGAAATAATTTTTATTAAAAATAATTTAGAAGAAATAGAAAAATTAGAGATTAAAAAACCGTCTTTAATTATTGCCATAGGTGGAGGAAATATTATGGATTTTGCAAAACTATTAAGAATAAAAATAGATAATCAAGAATTGAACTTAACTGAAATAAATAATTTTTCTAAAATCAAGAAAAAAACTAAACTTATTTTAATTCCTACCACTCCTTCAACAGGATCACAAATAACCCCTGTAGCAATTACTCATAATAAAGAAAAAAGTATAAAACATATAATAGTTAATAGGGCAAACATACCAAATAAAGCTATCTTAGCCCCACAATTACTCTCAAGCATTCCTTTTAATTTAATGCAAGAGTTTATCTGTGATATTTTTTCACATTCTGTTGAAGCTTATTTATCAAGATTATCAAATGAATTTGTTAAAATACTTGCCAGAGAAAATATTCTTTCATTAGTTAATAATTATAAAAAATATATAGAAAATAAAGAAGATCTTAAAGTTCTTGATAATATAGCAATAAATGGACATATTGGGGGAATCTGTCAAGGGAACGCTTATGTTGGTGCAATGCACTCTATAGCACATCAGATTGAAGTTTGTTCAAATATTAGACACTCTGAGGCTTTAATGCACCTAATTAAGTCAGTTCTTTTGTTTTATAAAAATGAAACACAAAATGAAATTTATGATTTTTTTATACAAGAATTTGATAAACTTAATATAAAATTTGATAAAAGTATCTTAGAAAATATAGATAGAGAAGAAATAATTAAAAGAGTTCTAAAAGATCCGGTTATAAAAACCTCTCCAATAATCTTTAATGAAGAAAAGATTAGGAGTTTAATAGAATGGATTTGGACAAAGAAATAAATGATTTAATTTCATTAGAGCAATATTCTTTAAACCAGAAACAAAAAGAAAAAAAACTACTACCAATTATAAAAAAACAGCTATTAAATCAGATTAAGGATAAAAAACTCAAAAGATTTTACGATCAGATTATGCCAATAGATAAAATAAATTCACTTTCTGATATTCCTCCACTTCCTGTAAATTTATTTAAAAAACATGTATTTGAATTGGTTTCAAAAAAAGATATAATTAGGACATTAACCTCTTCTGGAACAACAAGCCAAATTAAAAGTAAAATAGATTTAGATAAAAAGACAGCATTTAGGCAAACTTCTGCTTATTCAAGTATTTTAAAAAATTATTTAGGTACTAGCAGAAAACCATTGCTGGTAATAGATACTCCTCAAGTAAATGATCCAAAATTAAAAGGGCTTTCAGCAAGAGGTGCTGCAATAAGAGGAATAATTCCTTTTGGAAAAAATGTCACATATGTTCTTGAAGGAAGTGAAAAATTAAAATTAAATCTAGAATCATTAGAAAATTTTGTTAAAGAAAATAATGGTCAGGAAATAATAATGTTTGGATTTACTTATATAATTTGGAGTATTTTTTATAAAGAATTAAAAAAACTAAAAAAGAAGTATGATATTAAATTTACAATAATTCATAGTGGAGGATGGAAGAAACTAACTTCAGAAAAAGTTGATAAAAAACATTTTACTAAAGAATTAAAAAATATGTTAGGTCAAGATAGCCAGGTTTTAGATATGTATGGTCTTGTTGAACAACTCGGAGTTGTTTTTATTGATTGTGATAAAGGGCATAAGCACTGCCCAAATTTTGCAGACATAATAATTAGAAATCCTCTGACTCTTGAAGAAGTAAAAGAAAACGAAATAGGATTAATAGAGATTATCTCAGTATTACCTAATAGTTATCCTGGGCAGGCACTCTTAACTGAGGACATAGGCCTTTTTTTAGGAAAGGATTCTTGCGAATGTGGAAGAAAAGGAAAGTATTTTAAATTTGTTTCACGAGTTGAAAAAAGTGAACCAAGAGGTTGCGGAGACACATTTACAGATAATTAAAATGATCCAGGTATTTTTTGATTCAGAGAATTTTTTTGAGCAAAAAAAAGTTGAAAACCTATTAGGCATAATTAAAAAAGTAAAAACAAATAGTAGAAAACTAGAGAAAATAAAAACCGAAGATCTATTAGATTTAATTAATGAGTTTAGCAAAAATATTCTAAAAAATGAAAAAACTAGGAAAATAGAGGGAATAGCTTTTTTAAGTCAATGGGTTAGAAAAACAAATTTAGAGAAAATAATTAAAATTAATTTTGAAGACCCAAATATTCTTCAAGATTATTTTAAAAAAGAAGGAAAGATGCTTATTGCCCAACCTAAAGGCTTAGTTGGACACTGGATTGCAGGAAATGTTGTTACTCTCGGATTTTTCTCTCTAATTCAATCAATTATTATAAAAAACTCAAATATAATGAGAATTCCTCTTGGAAGTGTTGAAACAATAAAAGATTTATTAGGAGTATTAATAAAAACTAAAACAGATAAATTGATTGGAAAAGAAGTACTCTCTTCAACAGCCCTAATTTACTATCCAAGAGAGGAAGATAAAACCAATTTAGAATTATCAATGAATTCTGATGTAAGAATTATATGGGGAGGAAAAGAGTCAATTGAAATGATTTCAAGTTTTAGTAAAAAAGAAACTTGTGAAGATGTGGTTTTTGGTCCAAAATATTCTTTTGCAATGATTGATAGAGAATTAATCTCTGATGAAATTCTTCTAACAAGCACACTAAAGAAATTTGTGTTTGATATAATCTTTGGAGAACAAGATAGTTGTACTTCCCCACAAGTATTGATGTGCGAGACAGATATTACAGGTCTTGAAAAAATATCTAATTTATTAAAAAAAGAATTTGAAAATTTAGATGAAAAATATCTAAAAAAAGATACAACATTTTATGAAGCAGGAAATGTAATTATGGCAAGAGTGGAAAACACATTTGATGAAGATAAAAAGGTAATTTGTCCTAAAGGAACTGAGTGGACAATTATACTTGGAAAAAAAGCAAATTTAGAAGAGCCAGTAAAGTCTAGAACAATTTTTTTGAACTCTTGTAATAATTTGGAAGATTTAGGTAAATTGATCACATCAAAAATCCAGACAATAGGGCATGGCTTTAAAAACACAAAAAAGCTTACCAAAATAAGCAAAATATTAAACCTTCAAGGAGTTTCAAGAATTGTTCCAATTGGGCAGATGAATTATTATGACTCTCCGTGGGATGGAAAATTGCTCTTGTCAAGGTTAGTAAATATAAATTCATTAAAAATTTAAAATGGTAAAAAAAATAATAGCTTTTTTAGCTTCAATTATGCCAAATATCATTAGACTAAATTTATACAGGTTAATAGGGTATAAAATTGGAAAAAATGTTAAGGTAGGACTTCTTAGTTTAATGTTATGTAAAAATGTAAATATTGAAGACGATGTAAAAATAGGTTCAATGAATGTTTTTAAACTAAATAAATTAGAGATTGGAAAAGGAAGTGTTATAAGAAGTCTTAATATTTTTTCTGGTCAGAAAAATTTAAAACTAGGAAAAAAAACACAGATAGTGGGCCCTTATACCTTCATGAATCTGGCTGAAGATATAGAAATAGGAGATTATACTGGGCTTGGTTCTCACTCAATATTTTACACACACGGAGTGTACTTGCCTTATACACAAGGACATCCAAGAAAGTTTGGAAAAATTATTCTTGGTAAAAGAATTTGGGCACCTTCACATGTAATATTTCTTCCAGGAGCAAAAATAGGAGATGATTCTATTATTACAGTGGGGTCTGTAATAAGTAAAGAGTTTCCAGAAAATAGTCTAATTTCTGGAAATCCAGCAAGAGTTATTTCTAAGGCAAGCAACCTTAAAGTTAAGATGGATAAAAAGAATTTACAAAAAAGAATGTTTGAAATTATTGAAGATTTTTCTAAAAGTCCTTTATTTAAAAACTGTTCAGTATCAAAAAAGATAGACTATATTATATTAAAAAACACAAGCAAATACTTTATTGGAATACAAAAAACAAAAAAGGTTTTTGATTTAGAAAATTATAAAGAATCAGTTATTTTTGGTAAGGGAATTCCTCAATATAAATCTAAAAATGTATCTACTTTTGATTTAGAAAAAAGATATGCTATAATAAAAGGAAAATTAGGACAATTCTTTTTGAAGCACTTAGAACGTTATGGAGAATATTTTAGAATTATTTAAACTATAAAAAACTTTTTACCATTAATTTATTAAATTCTTTTGATAACCCAATTATTTTAAATTCTGGGAGTGGCAAAATAAATTTTCCTCCTTGGTTTAGATAATTTTTTTCTTTATCCATTAATCCTTCATATAGATGCCAGATAAGAACAATTTGATAGTCTGGATTTATTTTTTTCATCTCATCAATAGAAACTATTGGTATTCTTGTTCCTATAGTGACTTTTCCCCACTTATCTGGATTTGCTTCTGCAGCAGCAATAACATGTTCAGGAGTTATTCCAAAATATTGTAGTGTTGTATTTCCTCTTGTTGAAGCCCCACATAGGCCAAAAGTTTTTCCCTTTGATTTTTCACTTTCTATAAATTTTAGTATTTGATATTTTATATTCTCAATTCTGCTCGCAAATTCAAAATAAGGTCTATTTGTGTCTAATCCTAACTTTCTCTCTCTATCTTCTAGTTGTAATATTCTCTTTTTTGCTCCTTTGAAAGGAGATAACTTAGCGTTCTCTTTTCTTCTGACATATGTCCTAATGCTGCCCCCATTTATATCTCTTAATTTAACATCAAATATTTCTAAACCATGTTTTGATAGAAGTGTTTTTAGTGAAGCAAGTGAGTGATATGCTCTATGTTCGTGGCAAATGTTATCAAATGCATTTTTTTCAAGCATAGTTGTTAGATAATTTTGTTGAATTATAAAAAGACCATCTTCATCAAGAATTGAAAGAATATCCTCTAAAAATTTATTTGGATTATCTAGGTCATAAAACATTGATATTGCAGTGATAATTTTTGCCTTTTTTTCTCCAAAATTTTTTTTAAAATCTTCTGCATTAAAAAAATTGTTAATAATCTTAAATTTTTTTGCTGCAGCCTCTTTTGCTACATTTACTGAAGGTTCAAAACCCACTATTTCTACGCCTTCTTTATCATAAAATTCAAACAAAGTTCCGTCATTACACCCAATATCGATTACTAAATCACCCTCTCTTAAACTTATTATTTTTTCAGCACAGTCTGCTATGTCTTTTAGATCTTCTCTTATAAGTTTATTTATTCCAGATTTATACCAATACTGGTCACCCCACATCTCATTATCTGGCGCGTTATGTTTTAATTGTAGCAGTTTGCATTCTGAGCATAGAACAAGATCTAATGGCACCTTTGATCCCTGATTTTGGTCCTCTGGCTTCAGAAAATTGCTAATATATTGGTGTCCTAAAGAAATAATAGGGGTCAACTCTTTTGAATGGCAAGACCGACATTCTTGTATCTCTTTTATCTCATCCATTTTTTAGTGAAAAAAAAATGTTTTATAAATATTTTCGTGCTGAACTGCAACTATTTCTCTTTTAATGCCTGAGTGTATATGCTTTTTAATTTTTTGTTCCTATTTTTGATAGAAAATTTTCCATTCTTTATTAATTTAATACAATTTTTACTCATTTTTTCTCTTAATTTTTTATTTTCTATTAAAATAGATGTTTTTTCTATCAATTTTCTTACTAGTTTTTCCTCTTCTTTACCAATACTTTTTCTTTTAAGCCTACCAGATACTTCTATTAGAAAACCATTAATTTTGTCTTGCATCATCTCTTTTCTTGCATGAGTTTGTATTGTATTTACACTAATAATAGGAATTCCAAATGACATTGCTTCAAGAACAGTGAACCCAAATGTGTCTACAAGGCTTGGATAAAAGAAGATATCTGCGGTTTTTAGTTGTTCAAACATTTTTTCTTTTGGAAGAAGATCAAAAAATTGTATTTTTGGATATTTTTCTTTTATTTCTTTTGGAACATCAGAAATAAATACAACTTCTAAATTTTTGTATTTGTTGAGGAGAAAATCGAGTACTTTAAGTGATATTAATCCTCCTTTAAGCCAAAAGTATCTTGCTGCATAAAGAATTTTAATTTTTTTACCTAATTTCTTTTTTACTTTCTTTAAGGGAAATGCAGGATAAACTATTTCTAATTTTTTTTCTATTTTAGGATATGTCTTAAGAAATTCTTTTTTTGTGTCATCACACCAACACATAATTTTTTTACAGTTTTTATCCTCAATTATATCTTGAACAATTTTTTTACCTCTTTTTGTTCTGTCTCCAGATACCCACATTTGCCAAACACCTTCAAAATCAGCAACCCAGGGTCTTTTATTTAAACTTAAGCAATGTGCACAGTGAATAAGATCATAATGGCCTTTGTAGTTTGTTTTGTGTGCGTTTGGTATTGGAAGATTTATTTTATTTAAGGAGACTCTTATTAATTCTTTTATTTTATTATTTATTTTAAACTTTTTTTTACTAGTAATGATCCCACTTTTTTTCCTTTTAACATTGTATACAATCCCTTTAGGAGGATAATTTATTATGTTTGTATAGTATGTGCTATCAGAAACTTTCCATGGAAATTGAAGATATACTTTCATTTTAAAATATCTATAATTTTTTTTGTAAGACCTACTTCCCCATAAGGATTTTTAAATTTCTTTACTTTTATTTTATTCGCTTCAATCTTTTTAATTAATTTTTTTGTATTATTCACATCCATTCCAGTAAGAAAATTAAATCCACTTTTTAATCCTTCAGGCCTCTCAGTTTTTTTTCTTAAAAGAACACAAGGCTTTTTGAAAACTAAACTTTCCTCTTGTATGCTTCCTCCATCTGTTATTAAGTATTTGCAGTTAGCTAAAAGAAATATAAATGTAAAGTAATCAACAAGAGGAATTATTTCAAGGTTTTTTATACCTTTAAGTTCATTCATAAGATTATATTTTTTTAGATAATACTCTGTGTTGTCATGAAGAGGCCATACAGCCTTTATACCAATACTTTTTATTACTTCAGCTATTTGATGCATTCTTTTTTTACTTCTTAAGTTTTCGTGTCTATGAAGATTAATTAGTGCATATTGGCCCTTTATTTTCTTCATTGTTTTTTTAGAAATTTTGTATATCATATCAGAAGAATCAACAATTGTATTTCCTGTTTTTATTATTTTTTTATTTTTGTAAGATTTTTTTAATATTTTTTCTGTTAGGTCTGAAACCGCAAGTAAAATATCTGAGTATTTATCTGAAATTCTTCTAGAAATTTCTTCTGGAAAAGGTTCCCATGTTGAACCGCTTCTCAAACCTGCTTCTAGATGAACATTTTTCCATGTCTTTTTTGGATTTAATGCAACACTTGAACCAATTGCAGCACTGCTGGTACTCATTGTGTCTCCGTGATAAATAACATATTTTGGCTTTAATTTTTTTAATAGTCTTCTAATCTTTAGGATCATCTCAATGTTCCAAATAAAAGCAACTCTGCTTATTTTTGACCAAAATTTTGTTGAGATTGTTGGTTCTGGGCTAAGTATAAAATCAGGTTTTTTAATTTTGAATTCTAAACATGCAGGACCCATCGGATGCTGTCCTGTGTGAATAAACCAGTAATCTTTGCCTTTCTTTTCAAGTTCTTTCATTATTGGCATGCATTTTATTAATTCTGCTTTTGTTCCAATAATTATTGCTATTTTGGAGTGTTTTTTCATTTTCTAAAATCTAAATTATCAAATTCTGCATACTCTCCTCTCTTTCTTAAGAATTCTTCTCTTCCAATTATGTCCTCAGGATAATTGACTTCCCACACCTTAATTGGCCCTCTTATACCCTGGTAATATATGAATTCTGTTACTTGGGCGTTTTGTGCTAAAAGATTTTCCACTATAGGGTCTGGTTCTGAGTGGGAAAGATTTAATGTGGGATATAAATTTTGAGGATCATTCATTAAGTATAACTGTGCAAATAAACTTTCTGATACTTTTGGGGATAAATACATAATTGTTCCAATAGGGTCAATTTGAATTCCTCCCCCAACATTTACCACTCTTGGAAATATTTTTGCTGTTGCTTCAACACCAATTTTAAAGTCAGTAAACATCTCCTCATACTCGATGTATCTTATTGGAATTCTATGTTGTTTTCCATTGTATACAAATATTCCTTGGGGTTGTTTAAATTGTGTTTGAGTATCTGTTTCAATTGTTTCAAAAAGTATTGCAACTAATCCTGCTTTTCCTGAAGGAAGGAATACTTGAGAACCATTTTCTTCATAGATAATATCTTCGTCTAGAGGAATGTTTCCAACATATACTCTTAGAGTTCCATTTCTGGTTTCTTGCATCTGTGTTTGATCTGCAGAAAGAACATAGATCCAGGAATATCTATCTTTATCAGTTTCACCTTCTCCGCTACCAATACTACTATATGCAGGATATTTTCCAATATCTGTAGGATCTATTAGAAGATAAGAAACATCTTGCGCTTTCATAAAACTTAGTGCTGAATCAGGATTAGGGTTTGTTAAAACATATCTTCCTACTAAATGGTCCCAAAAATTATTTGCATGTCCTCCATCTGTGACTGTTGCTCTTTTTCCTAAATACTGCACCCAATATCCATAATCCCACCAGTGAACAAATATTGATTCTTCAGGAGTATTATTTCTTACCCAACTCATTGCTTTTTGCCACTGTTGGTTTGCAGAAGGGCCAGTAAACTTTGCTTGAGAAGTAACTCCTTTTACAAAACTTACCATGCTTATTATAATAAGAATAATGCAAGCAATTGCGCTAGCTATTAATAAAAACCTCACTACATCATCTTTATATTTTTTTGCAAATTTAAATAAGTAGAGTAGTAAGTATCCAACCATTATACAAACAAATGGAACAATAACAAAAAATAATCTTATTGCACCTCTTGTGACCATGATCATTGGAATCAAAATTGCAACTAAAATTATTAATTCTGTTTTTATTTTTACACTAGATCTTATATAGATTAGGATTAAGCAAACTAGAAATATTGCAGCACCTATGAAATAAAACCACTGACTTATAGCATTTTCTCCATTAAATGCCGAATTTGCTGAAATTCTACTAAACAAGATGCTTGAAATAAAAATAATCCACGCAAGACTAAAATAAACTTTATACTTATTGTGCTTTATTCCTCTTGCTACATTTATTCCAGCAAGAACACTTCCTATGAAAAAAAGCCAGAAAAAACTTTTTCCTATTTGAGAAAACCAATCAGTTAGATATGGTTGTTTGTTTTCAGCAACAGTAATACCAACTCTTCCTGTTTCAAAAGGATTTATTAATCTGTTTGTTACTTTAGAAATAATGTCTCCAACATTTCCTACAAAAATAGCATAAAGAATTAGTCCTAAAATAATAGTTATTATAATACTTATTAAAACTCTTTTTTTCTTTATGTTTTTATGAGTTATCTTGTGTCCTTTGGTTGCAAGAGTATAATCTATTGGCATAAATAAAAGAAGGGTTGGTGCAATCATCCCACTAGCACTAAATAAGAATCTGCTAGTTGTTGTAGCAATAGAAACCCCCATAAAAAGCTCAAAAAGAACAGTAAATATCAACCAGGCAAAATAAAAATAGATTATGTACCTTGCTTTTTTCTGCCCTACTTCATGAAGTTCTTTTGTGTTAATTAGCCAGTAGATAAGAAAACTTACTGGAATTATTATAAATATAAATGTTCCAATACCTTGCCAACTTCTGATTGTTAGTGAAGAGATTATACCAAATATTGCACCTGCAATAAGAGCATATTTTCCTTTTAGTTTGTTTTTATCTAATAATTTTAAAGATATAGTCAAAAGAGCAAGTGTAAGAAAAAAAGTAAACATTCCTATTGATTCATGATCTGCAAAACCAGCCATTGTTCTATATAAATATGGAGGAATAAAACCTAAGAAAATGCTACTTGCTAAAGCAGTTAATTTGGAGTTTGTTAAAAAATAGACTAGGAAGAAGAAGACAATTATACCCAAAATAAAGAATACAACAGGATTAAGAACATGCACTTCTCTTATCGTTATATCAGGAGAAAATATTTTAAATATTTTATATGTTCCAACAACAATTTCTGGCAAAATTTCTTGCGTAAATGGAACTTTTAATGGTGGATTTCTCATTGCATCATATTCTGGTAAACCACCAGGAGAAATCATTGTTTCTGCAACTCTTAAAAAATAAAAAGGATCAAGAGCTAGAGGAATATACTCTCCAGATGTAGTATCAATTAATAAGGAAAGATTTTGAGTCCTAATTGAAGTAGTCCAAATAATTAGAATTAAAAATACAATTAGTATAAAGACATTTATTACCCTCTTATTTGCAGCAAAATCTAATACTTTCTTATAATCTATTTTTATCTCCTCGCTATCAACCATCTTATAACGTGATTTTGTTTGTTTTTAAAGTTATCTAGATTTTTTTATTACAGTATTAAGAATCCTATTAAAATAAATATTAATTGAAAAACATTAATTAACCAGACAACTTCTTTTTCATAAACTTTTTTATTTCCTTTAATTTTCTTTAATATTTTTATTGAAATATGTGTTAATCCGTACATTTTTTTATAAGGTACTTCTAGGCTTCCATCTGAATTTGTTTTTCCAAAACTAGGTTTATTTAATTTTCCTCTAACTTTCAAGAAGAATTCAATAATATAGGGTATAAAGAAGATGATTGCAATTTTTTCAATATTTCCAAGTATTGCTACTGTTGCAATAAGAGCGCCCACAGCATAAGTCATTATATCTCCAGGAAATACTCTTGCTGGATGAAAATTAAATATGTAAAAAGCTAATAGGACAGAAACACCATAAAGGCAAATTACACTTAGCCAAGGATTTCCAGTGATATATGTAACTATTGATAGAGCTCCTAGAACTAAAATTCCCTGACTAGCTTCTAGCCCGTTATATCCTGCAAGAAAATTGTATGTTGTTGTTGCTCCAAGAATACCCATCGGAATAAAAATAAGAGGATATATTATGCCCAAATCAATCCCCCCTATTATTGGAAGAAATACTGAAGATGTTCCAGCATTAATAACCATTAATGGAATTGCAGTAAAAATTACTAATATTATTCTTGATCTCTTAGATAAGCCTCCTTTTCTCCATCCAAATAAATCATCTATTAGTGCAATTCCACTAACTAAAAGTATAACAGAAAATAGAGCCAATATTTCTATTAAATGTGTGCTTGAGTTAAAGATAAAAGTTTGCAATGCAACATACATTAAAACCCCTATTGAAAAACCAAGAACAACCATTGCACCACCAGAACCAGCTATTTTTGGCCTTTCTGTTTTATTCATGTCTTCCCACATTAAGCCAATTTGCTTTGCTTTTTTTATCCAGAGAGGAAGTGTTAGGTATGTAATAAAAAAACTTATCGCGATGCTTACTAATATTAAAGGTTCCATTAAAAATTATTGTTATTTGTTTGTATTTAAATATTCCCTAAGAATACTCCTTAACTAAAAAGAAGAGGTGTAAAGTAGACTTCTATTACTGCTGCAATTATTAATATTATGATAGACATGAATAATAGTATAACTACATTTTCAACTACTCTTAAGAATTTAGGCCCCTTTATCCCATTTTTTATTATTCCCACACCAAATATGCCTCCGGCTAGTGCAGTAATAAAGTAAGCAGCAATTTCAGGAAAGCCATGAATCATATATCTAAAAAGTCCAAAAGGAATGTCCACAATGTCATAACTTGTAAAGATACCTACTGCTGCTGAAATCACACTTGCATTCCATGCTAGTACAAAAATTGCTCCTGCACCAAAAATAAGCGAGAATATAAGGGTAAATATCATAACATAAATATTATTTTCAATTATTGATAAAAATCTCATCTCTTTTGTTGCAGCTCCTGTTGCTGCAGCTTGGGATTCAATATCATATTTTGCAACACAACCTTCAATATTTCCAGGACTATTTATCATACAGTATGTTTCAATTTGAGCATTAAACAAATTAGAATCAACTAAGATCATATACCATATAGAAAAAGAGATAACAAAGCCTAAAAATAGCCACATGAATGCAAAAATTGCATTTTTATGAACTTTCCAAACAGTAAAAAATCCTTCAACTTCTTCATCCTCGCTTTCTTCTTGCTTTATTAAATAATACATAAAAGGCAGACTAAACATAACACAAAAAGTAACAACAATCATCCCTGAGTATTTATTTAAAACTAAATCTCCAGCAAAAAACCACTCAACAAGAAGTAGTGATAGTGATCCATAAATAAGTCCTATAAAGAGCATTTTCCATGTTCCTTTTTCTACTTTTTTTGGATTAATAATTGATTCTAGCATTCTAAGGCAAGGTAAGGAGAATTTTTAAAGTTTCTTCATTTTTGTTTATTAATGGTGATTAGTTACTTTAAAAAAAAGAGGAAGTTTAATAAGATTTGCAAGGACATTAAATCAATCAAAATTCAAGGCGCAAGAAATATAGCTAAAGCAGCTCTTAATGCTTACTATTTAATTCCTAAAGAGAAGTCTAAGAGGAAATTACTAAAAATTCGCCCCACAGAACCAATGATGGAAAAAGTACTAAATCTCACACAAACTTTATCAAAAAAAGAAATTCTTAGTCATTTTAAAGAAGCTCAAAATCAAATTAATAAAAATGTTTTGAAATTAATTAAGTCCGGAGATGTAATTTTTACACACTGCCATTCTACTAATGTTGTCAATTCTCTTGTTTTTGCTAAAATAAATAAAAAAAAGTTTGAAGTATATAATACAGAGACAAGACCTCTTTACCAAGGAAGAAAAACCTCAAGAGAATTAGCTAGAGCAAAAATAAAAGTAACTGAATTTGTAGATTCTGCAGTTGGGATTGCTCTATCAAAAGAACAAGGAACAAAGAAAGTATCAAAAGTTTTTTTGGGTGCAGATGCTATATTAAAAGAAGGAATAATTAATAAAGTTGGAAGTGAAGTTATTGTAAGAATTGCTAGAGAAGAGAAAATTCCTGTTTACATTATAGCAGATTCATGGAAGTTTACAAAACATTCACCTAACTTAGAGAAGAGAAATTTAAATGAAATTTGGGATAGAGCTCCAAAAAATATTAAAATAGTAAATCCTGCATTTGAGTTTGTTCCTAAGGTTTTTATAAATAAAGTAATTACTGAATTTGGTTGTCTTGGTTATAATGATTTTTTAAAAAAAGTTACTTAGATTTTTTCCCTTTTTCTTGAGCAGAAATGAATGTCTTTGTTAATTCTTCGTTAATTTCTTCAAGTCTATCTTCTAAATCCTTTCTTATGTCCTCAAGTTTTTTAATCTGTTCACCGATTAATTCTTGTGTTTCTTTAACTGTCTTTTTTACAAAATTTTTGCCCCCAACATCAACAATTAAATCTTCTTGTGTAATTTTTGTTTTGATAAAGATTCCTTTGCCAATTCCTGCTAGAACTTCTTTTTCTTTACCTTGTTTTAAGTCTTCAAGACCAAATTTTAAAGAATTAGCCTCAACTATTGCTTGTTCAACTGCTTGTAATTGCTCCTGAACTGCTTTTATTTGCTGTTCGAAAATACTTAATTTGAACATTAATTCTTGTTGTTCTTGATCCATTTAAAATTAAGAATTAAACTACTTTTAAAGCTTTCCTAAGAACAATACTGGAAATTATTCCAGATCCTAAGTACCACCAGAACCAGCTAGATAGGATTGGTTCATATATTCCTCTAAGCCACATAAAAAAGAGTAATAATGGAACAAGTGTAAAAATCATTGGTTTAAATGAGTGTTTCATTAACTCCATTGATATATCCATCATTTCCTTATTGGATTTGGCCATTTGGGATGGGTCTCCTCTAATGTTTTTCTGAAGTTCTTTTTGTTTTTCTTTTAACTCTTTCATCCTTTTTTGATTAGTAAATTTCTTAGTAATCAACGTCATAATAAGAGTTATTAAGAAGGCTACTACCACAACACTTAATTTCGGGTTTTGTGTAAGTAAATCAGCTAGACTCATTTTTTCCTCTTTATTATTATATTAGTAAAATTTATCTTTTAAATCTATCTCCCAATGAATTTTCTTAATCCGGGATTCATATCTGTTTCATGTTGTTGTGCAATATTTTGATAAAATTGGAACATTATCATGATAACTAAAAGTATTGATGTTCCAGAAACTAGCGCACCTATTAGATCTGTTGCTGCAGCTAGAAGACCTATTGCCGCACCTCCCATTACTGTTAGAGGCATAATATATCTATCTAGAATGTGCTCAAGTATTCTCTGGTCTTGTCTAAATCCTGCTACTTGAAGTCCAGAAGCAGAAATTTTTTTAGCTTGAGCTTTTGAATCCATTCCAGATGTTTTTACCCAGAATACACTAAAGAGTGTGGAAAAGACCATAAAGAATAATATGTGTGTTAATCCCTGAAGCAAATACTTTGGTAAAAGACCTCCTCTTATAGCTAAATCAACAAGATTTGTTGAACCCATCCAAAAAGCTAGTCCTGATACTGCCTGCCCGTTAACAAAACTTCCTAAAAAAGAAAAGTGGGCAGCTATACTCTGAAAGCCAGAACAAGTTCCTTCTGCACAGGCTATTGCTGCATTTTCAAACATCCCTCCAAATAACTGAACATTTGCCATTAGTGCTGCAGTTAAAATGACTGGAATAACTGAGGCATAAAAGAAAGATAAAGGCCATTTTACACTGTATCCCCTAATCCTTCCAAATGATAGTGGAATTTCTACTTTTAGTGATTGTGCCCAAACTACTGCTAAGAAAATTAAAATAGTTGTAATTATTGCAACTAAAGCTGCTAACAACTCTGTAGGATATTTATTAATTATTGATTGAATTAAAATTAATATTTTTCCTGAACAAGGTGTATTTTTGAAATCAAGCAAACAGTTTCTTCCTTGTTGTGTTGTAAATTGAAGTGCACTTGTAAATAGTCTCCAAGATACTCCTGCAGCAATAAATAAACTAACTCCAGAACCAAATCCCCATTTTTGAGTTACTTGATCCATATAAAATATTGCTATACCTCCAAGTATAAGCTGAAATATTACTAATCCTGTAAATCCTGGAGCTGCTTGAAGTCCTTGCATTAAAACGTAAACTATTGCTTCAAATATTATGAAGAAAAACACTAAGACATTTTGTAGTCCTTGAAAGAATCTTTTTCCTTGAGGTGTTGTTGTGTCAATATTAAGTATTCCAGATCCTGTTAAAAGTTGCAATATAATAGAAGCCATAACAATAGGACCAATACCTAAAGAAATAATGCTTCCAAAATCAGTACCTAAAATAATAGCTAGATATTCAAAACGAGAAAGAGCATTTTCACTTAAACCAAAAAGAGGAATGTTTGCTAAAATGAAAAAGGCAGCTAAGATTAATAATGTCCACTTGATTTTAACTTTAAAACTAACTTTTTTTTCTTCAGGTTTTTTTACTTCTGGTATAAAGCTAAATATTTTTGTAAAGTCCATTTTGGATTTTTTACTTATCTTCTACAGGCTTCTTTACTTCTTGAGTTTTTCTATTGCCCTTTATTAAGATTATTTCTCCACCTACTTTTTTAATTTTGTCTATTGATGATTTTGATGCTTCTTTTGCAGTGATAATTAGTTTATCTTTTACTTCTCCTTTTCCCAATATTTTATAGTCTTTTAAGTTGATTTCCCAACCCTTTTGGGTTTTTTTACCATATTTTTCTAAACATGTTTGAATTTCGCCAATATTAATTCTTTTTCTTTTGTCTTTTTGGGTTTTTATGCTTGTTTTTCCTCTTCTTCCAAAATATGTGCTTCCGTAGATTTTTGTAATTAATGTTTTTTTATGATCTGCTCTTTTACCACTACCACTCATGCCTCTTCCTCCTCTATGTCCCTGGCCTTTTGCCTTTTTTCTTGCTCCTCTACCATGAGTTCCCATTTTCCTTCCATGCATTCTACTTGCTTTAGGTCTTTTTTTTGTTTTCATAGCATCCTCTCAATTAGATCATTTATTTTATCTTTATTATCTCCTAAAACACCTTTTTTTACACCAAAGTGTAATTTTGTATCTATTCCTCCTCTTGGAGGATGAAGCCTAAAAAAATTATCAATTTTTGTTTTACGTTTCTGTTTAAGTTTTTTTAGTGTATCCTCACTTATTTTTCCAAACGCGACAAAGTCCTTAACTTTTTTTATCATTCCCAAATTAACTTTATTATTTTCTAAAACTATGCATGAATATTTTTTTCTTATATGTAATCTTTTAAGAGTTTCTTTTATATCTTGTTTCAAATTCACGTCCCCAGTTATTCTTATTACTGCAATGGTTTTCATTTTTCACGTTGTGTTGTTTTTTTAAGTGCATCTATACATGCTTTAGCAAGATTAAATGATGTTCTCTTTTTTCCATCTGTTCTACTATAGATGTCTTTTATTCCTGCAAGGTTTAGTATTTTTTTTAGTTCATTTCCTGCAACAAGGCCTGTTCCTTGTGGAGCAGGAATTAAAGTTACTCTTACACTTCCTGCTTTACCCTCGACTTTAAATGGAATTGTATGGAGTTCGCTGCATGCACAGTCAAATCCTGCACAAGTTCTTTTAACTTTTATTACTGATATTTTTGCTTTTCTAATTGCTTTATCTCTTGCTGGAAGAGTTTCTTTTGCTCTTCCTGATCCTATTCCCACATGTCCATCTTCATCACCCACAACAGCCATTGTGGAAAATGTTGGAACATTTCCTTCTTTTGTTTTTCTTTGGGTTTGTCTCCAAGCTCTTCTTTTTCCTCCACCAAATTTACCTTTAGATTGCCCAATAGAAATTAAGTCAGATTTAAGATGTGTTAGATAATCAACAATTTCTGGCTCAAGTATTTTTTTATTATCATCGAGTATTTGGTTTAAGTTTGTAATTTTACCTATTTTCACTTCTGTGCCTAATTTTGTTTTTGGATCCCATCCAGCAATAATATCTTCTCTAGTGATTTCTCCAGGTCTTTTTCTTTTGATAGGTTTTTCTTCTTTTTCTAAATTTTTGTTTTCTTCTATACTTTTGGTTTCTTGTTTTTTAATGAGGTTCTTGGTAACTAGTTCTGCGTCTTGTGCTTTTTTTTCTGCAATTTTCTCACTAAAAGCCCCATGTGCTTCAACTGTTTTTTTAGTATCTTCAAATTTTTGTTTTTTTTCTTTTGTCATTTTAAATATTTTTCTTTATTTGTTCAAAAGGCAGATTTTGTTTTAAGTGCTTACCATATATTCTCTCTTCAGTTGGAAAAGATTTTTCATTGTGTTTTAATTCTATTCCTGAGTCAATGACTCCTTTTATGAATCCTTGGATCTTTGATCCGCTAAGAACTCTCTGCAAACCAAAATCAAAAATAGGGTTTTTTAGTTTTTTAGTCTTTATTTCTTTTCCAGCAAGCATTCCAAGAAAATATGCTGCTGTGATTGATTTAAGACTACAAGAAAGATTTTTTGGCCAACCAAGCTGAAGTAATTTTTTTGAATTTATTCCAAAAACAATTTTGTCTTGAGCAGCAGCACTTTTAACATATTGTACAATAAGATATTTATTAGTCTTTCTTAGAACTAATCTTGGAGCATTACTTTTTAGAAGTTTAATTCTTTTTAGATAATTTGTTTTACTCTCCCTTCTTCTTCGCCTATCCACTTTCATTATTTTTTACTCCATTCATTATTTATTTTAGTCATAACCTCTATTAGTTTTGGTTTGAATAATTTATTCCATATTTTTAAAGATTCGTCTATAAATTTTGCTTCTTCATCCTTCTCTTTTTTTAGTCCATTAAGACCATTTTTACTACTTATTCTCATAGCTGTTTTCATTAATTCAGTTATTCCTTTTTTTTCATCACCATTAAATACTTTGCTCTCACTTATATTTAACATGTTTTGAGGATTGGGCATTATTAGACTATGTAAGTAATCGTTCCAGCCCATAAAATTTTCAACAATTCTGTAACAAACTTGTCTTGCAAGTCTTGTTGATAAAAAACCATCTTTTTTTACAGAATCTCTAATATGAAAAGCTTCATCAAGTTCTTCAAGAGTTGATTTAAAACCATAATCTTTTTTAAATTCTTCAAATCTATTCTCAAATTCTTTTATTAGTTTTTCTTTACCTTTTTCCATTTTATCTTTTTCTTAAGTTTAGTTGTTCTTTTAAGTGTGATTTGCTTCTATAAAATTTATTTCTAATTTTTTTTCTAATGTCTTTTACTTCTTCAGCAGATATTTTGCCCTGTTTTTTTAATTCTTTTATGTACTCTCTTAATTTTCTAGTCATTATAACATAGTCCTTTTTTCTAGTGTTTATTTTTTTCTTTATTTTTCCGATTCCTCTTTTCCTCCTTCTTCCTTCAACTTTTTTCCTTCCTTTTATGCTTTTAATAGCAATAGCACCTTCTTGATGTCTTTGTTTAATATCTTGTTTTGTTATGGCTTCTTTTACTTCATCTAACCTTTCTTTAACAAAAACAATTCTATTTCTTCCTACCTTAAGTGTTTTTGCTACTAAATTTTTTTTCTTTTTTAGATTCATTTCTTCTTCTCCTTGGGCTTTTCTTTATTCTTCTTTTTTTCTTTTAGTTTATTTTGTTTCAAATACGTTTTTGGATTTATATTATATGTAAATAAATTTAGTTCTTTTGCTTTTTTCGCTAATTCAATTTTTTTCTTTTTTCCTACACTGCCAATAATAACAATTTCACTTTTTTTTACTTTGTCTAAGTCTTTTACACTAAAAACTATAACTGGTTTCTTTTTCTTTATTTTTCCAGCTTTTTCTTTATCTTTTTTCTGCCCTACACTAACTACTGAAGGATATCCCTTTCTTTTCTCTCTCATTTTATTGTCTCTTCCTGTTGGTCTTCTCCAAACTTGTTTTTTCTTTCTGTTCTTACCCAGTTTTGAGTATCTATTTGAAGTTCTTCTTAAAAATTTCATATTTCCCTCCCAGCTTTTTCTATCATATGAATTCCATCTTGAAAGACTCTTCTATCTCTTCCTTTAACTTTTGTTGATGATTCAAAATTTGCTGCAGCTTGTCCTGCAAGTTCTTTATCTACAGAAGTAATTGTAATCTGGGTTTTATCCGCATTTACTTCAACACCTTTTGGAATTTTCACAATTCTAGGAATTTTTTCACCCAAAAAATTCTTTATTGTTGCATTATCTCCTTTTACATCTACAGTTACAGGAAAGTGACTAAAGCAAATTTTTAATTTGTATGTAAATTTTTCTTGAACTCCTTTAATCATGTTTTTAATATGCGCAGCAATAGTATTCATTGTTTTCTTTTCTCTTTTTGTTGCTTTTTCATGATGCAATATTATTGTTTTGTCCTTTATCTTGAAGTCGATTTCTCCAATCTCAAACCCTTTTGATATTTCTCCTTCTTTACCCTTAACAGTAAGTTTATTTTCAACTATATGCGCTTCTACTCCTTCGGGAATTTCAATTTTTTGAGTTAAACTTTTCTTCATTTTAATAAAAATATGCAATTAAGCATCCTCCAATTTTTTCTTCTTGAGCTTCTTCGTTGGTCATAAGACCCTTGTTTGTAGAAATAATAACAGTACCAATATTTCTTGCAGGCAAATACCTTCTTCTATACTTTTCAATTGTATCTTTTTTAACTGTGAATCTAGGTTTAATTGCTTTACACTCAAATAATTCTCCAATTGTTATTTCAACAGTTTTTTCTTTACTGTCAATCTTATATTTTTTTACTGCACCTTTTTGTTTCATAATTTTTAAAATTTCCACTAAAAGATTTGAAATCCTTTTGATTTTTACAGTCTTCTTTTTAGCTTTTTTTGCATTCTTTATCATATTTAATGCATCAGCAACAACATCGTGACTCATTTTTATTCTCCTTAGCTATATTTTTTAAACCCAATTTCTTCAGCAATTTCCCTAAAACAGTGTCTACATAATTTAAGACCATAAGATCTTATATGTGCCCCAAATCTTCCACATCTCTCACATTTTCTTGAAGCAATTCCTATCTTTCTTGTTTTTGGTTTGCAATGCTTTAGAAATTTAGCTTTTATTGCAGGTTTTTTATTTAATTGTTTTAGTATTTTTTTCCAATCACTTGCTGTCATTTTAAATACATCCCATTTATTTAAATTCTGTCTGAAAATTTTCTTTCATATATTTAATTATTTCCTCTCTCGAAATTTTTTGTTTTTTAGGAATTTTACCTTTCTTTATTTTTTTAATTCTTGTTCTTTTTCCAGCTCTTTTGAAAACAACTGTTACATCAAAACCCCTAATTCCTATATCTCTTTGATACTCAATCCCAGGAATTTCAATATATTCTTTAATTCCAAAAGAAAAATTATTTTCACTTATTTGTTTTGTTTTAAGAATATTATCTATTGTTGTAAGCATTTTTTTAAGCATCTCAACAGCCCCTTTTCTAAGTGTAACAATAGCTCCTACTGGAAGTTTTGGCCTTACTCCCCATGTTGGAATTCTCTTTTTTGAAGTCATCTTAGCAGGCTTTTTGTTTGTTAATATTTTAAGTAATTTTATTCCTTTTTCTAGTTCATCTCCAGTTCCACCTACACTTAAAACTACTTTCTCTATTTTTATTTCTCTCATTGGATTTATTTTTTGTTCCACCATATTATTCAATAACCATAATTTGTTTAATTAATACATTAATCTTCTTTTTGTTTTTTTCAGTAGTTAATTCTGCCATCATCTTATCTTTTATTATTTTACTTATCACTCCTCTTTTTCCTGTATGTTTTCCAGCAAAAACAATTATGTTTGATTTTTCTTTTAAAGGCAGACAATTTTTGATTTTTTTATTTTGGAAATCTATTAATACAGAATCATTGACATTGCATTTTGTTTGAGTTAGATAGTTTCTGCCATCACTTAAATTAAGTTGGATCTTTTTTCCTTTTAGAATTTTTTTATCCATAATTTTTGAAATTTTTTGATGAGATTCAATTTCTGTTATCTCTTTAGCAACAAATTTTCCATATTCATTCAGGTTTAAATTAAAATATCTTTTTGATGGAATAATTGTTATCTTATCAAATAAAAGAATAGTATTCTTTTCATTTTTTGCTGGTTTACTATTAATTAAAATATTCTTTTCGTGAATGGCTTTTTTTACTTCTTTTCTATTTTGTGCCACTTTTATTAAATCTCTTAAAAATACTAATAAGGGAATTCCTTCTGAAATATTTGAGTCCGGTCTTATCACATACTTTGTACCTTTTCTTGCAATAGGCCATTTTTTTGGAACTTTTTGTCTTTTTAAGTGCATTTTACTTTTTTTCCTCCATAGTTTTTTCTTTACTTTCTAAATTTTTCTCAACCTTTTTTTCTTGTTTTAAAATCTTACTCCTTTTTCTGTCATCTAAGACTAAATTAATTATTTGAAGATTTGAAGGTTTCATAGGAACATCTACTTTTGACCCATCCAACTTTTTTACTTGTATCCCTTCAATATAAATTTTTTCCTGTTTTCTTAAAATTCTTATTACTTTTCCTTGTTTTTTTGCAAATTTTCCTCTCATAATTTTTACTGTGTCCCCCTTTCTTAACGGAATATTTCTTTTAGAGTGTTTTTTTCTCAAGTCTTTACTTAAATTCACACTAAGTGTTTTCTTTTTTAGGTGTAGTGGAAGCTTAGCTAAGAATTTTCTCTGTTTTCTGGGAAGTTTACTTCCCTGCCATTTTTTACTGAATTTCTTTTTCATTTTTTTAATATACAATTGATGCAATTTTTGCCACTTGCGGCCATCTCTCTAAAATCTCTCTTGCAATCGGTCCTTTAATTTGTGTTCCTTTTGGATTTCCTTTATCATCTTTTAGTATTGCTACTGCGTTATCTTCAAATGCTACTCTTTCTCCACTAAGTCTTCTATAGGGCTTTTTTTGTCTTATGATAACGGCATCAAATACTTTTCCTTTCATATCAGGAATGCCTTTTTTTACACTAACTTTTACCCAGTCAGCTATTTTTGCCGCAACTTGTTTTCCTTTTTTAGCTTTGCTTTTTTTAACTGAGACTATTTTTACCATTTTTGCCCCACTATTATCTGAGGATACTAGCAATGCCCCAATGTTTAATCCTGCAGTTGTTCTAGCTGAAACAGCTTTCATTTTGACTCCTCCATAGCGTCCTTAATTTTTTCAATAACTACAAAATGAATGATCTTACTTAGGGGTCTACATTCTCTTATTCTAATTGTATCTCCAATCTTAATTTTATCATACATCTTGCTTGGTAGTCTTGCGTGAATTTTTGTTTTAGTTTTTTTGTATCTTTCATATTTTTTAACATAAACCATCCTCTCAAATTCAATTGCTAGTCTTTTTGAAAATTTCTTTATAACTTTTCCTTCAAATATTCTTCCTCTTGAACCAATTCTAGCCACAGCTATTTTTGATACTTTTTTCTCTTTCGTTTTTGCTTCTGCTTTGTTTACATTCATTTTTCTATTTCAGTTCCACAAGGATTTATTCTGAGATTGAATCTTCGTCAAAACCTAACTTTACTAAAATCGGCTTTATTTTTTTTGTGTGGTCTCCTTGTAGTTCAACCATATCTTCTTTAAATGTTCCTCCACACGCCAATTCATTTTTTAGTGTTTTGGCAATCTTCTTTACATCGACTCCTTTGTCGAATCCAGACACGATAGTTACGATCTTACCGTACCTTTTTCTGTCAGTTCCAATCTTAATCCTTTGTGAACTTTTTGCAAGTTCCTCCCATGTTCCTGCTTGAACTGGAAGTCCTGTCTTTGGATCTATTTCCATGTTTATTGTTTTTTCAACTTACCTTTCTCAGCCAATTTCTCGACTCCTTCTTTAGGTTTGTTGATTGTGAGTATTTTAGCAATAGTTTTTTTTATTTCCTTTATTTTTGTATTAGCAGATTTTGAACTATTGCCTCTGGACTTAACTAATTCAAGCTTTAATTCTTTAAGCTTTTTTTCTGCTTCAACAGAGGTCATTTTTTTAATTTCTTTATTTCTTAATATTACCATTGTTTTTTGTCATCTTTTTCTTTTTAGTTTTTTTCTCCTTAGCCTTTTTTTTAGGTTTATCTAGCTTTTCTTTGTTCTTCAATAATTTCTCAAGTAGTTGATCATCGATTTTGATTCTATCTTTTAGTTCTGCATAAGGACTTAAAATACTTACTTTTATTCCTATAGTTCCTGGTTTTGTTTCAGCTCTTGATTGTGCCCTATCAACAACTTTGGCACTATCTCCTGTTTTTTTTAAGTATCCTTGCCCAAATCTCCAAGTTTTAGCTCTAGCTCCAGGAAGTTTCCCACTCAATCTAATTTCTACTCCTAATGCACCAGCATTTATTATTTTTTGAAGTGTTCTATATGCTATAACTTTGAATCTTAATGGACCGAATCTTTCTAGTGAAAGAGCGATTTCATCTGCTATAATTTGGGCATCAAATTCTGGTTGTTTTATTTCATCTA